>JAHDRO010000051.1 GCA_018433265.1 Bacteroidales bacterium | reverse complement strand
CATGCAAATGCCGTTATAGGAGCAGATGGGTTTGGATTTTCTCCTGATAGTGATGGAGTATACAGTAAAGTACCTCAGATCGGGAATGTTGTCATTGAAGACAATTGTGAAATTGGTGCAAATACTACCATTGACAGAGCAACAATGGGCTCGACTATAATCAGAAAAGGAGTCAAAATGGACAACCTTATTCAGATAGCACATAATTGTGAAATTGGAGAAAACACTGTTATTGCTGCGCAGGCGGGTATTGCGGGTTCTACTGTAATTGGGAGAAACTGTATAATCGGTGGGCAAGTCGGCATAGGTGATCATCTTGTCATAGCTGACAACACAACTATTGTTTCCCAAGCCGGAGTGCTTAGCAATATTAAAGTTCCTGGCAAAGTTTTGGCCGGAGCACCTGCTTTTGACTACAAAAAGTTCATGAAGTCATATGCAGTTTTCAGGGAACTATACAAAAAAAAGTAATGCTATGCAGTATACTCTGTCCAAAGTTATAAAATTTGAGGGAAAAGGATTACATACCGGACTTTTTGTAAATATGGAAGTCCATCCTGCCGCGATAAATAATGGCATTGTGTTTAGAAGAGTTGACCTTCCGGGAGAACCAGAAGTGCCTGCCGTTGCTGAATACACTGTTTCTACTCAACGAGGCACTACTATTGGGAAAGGCGATGCCCAAGTGGCTACCATAGAGCATATTATGGCTTCTCTGTTTGCCCTTGGAATAGACAATGCACTCATAAAGATAGATGGCCCTGAAGTTCCAATTATTGATGGAAGTGCATTGGGGTTTGCAAATAGGTTGTCTGAGAGTGGTTTGGAAAAGCAAAATGCATCTTCCAACTATTATACTCCTGAACGTACAATTTATTACAAAGATGACAAAAGCGGCTCAGAGATAACGATAGAACCTGCCTCAGAGTTAATGATTGATGTGACAATTGATTTTGACTCTGATATAATTGGCAGGCAACGTGTTATATTTGATAATAATACTGATTTTTTAACTGAAATAGCTCCTTGCAGGACTTTTGTATTTATTCACGATATATTGCCACTCCTGAAACAGGGACTTATTAAGGGTGGTGATATTGATAATGCTATAGTTATAGCAGATAAGCCTTTATCCCAAGAAGATCTGGATTTTATAAAAAATAGTTACCCTGGCGTCTTGAAAGGCGATCTTTCAAGAGGGTATATCAATGAATCAGGTTTAAGGTTTAAGGATGAGTGTGCAAGACATAAACTTGTAGATCTAATTGGAGATCTTGCTCTTACGGGAAAAAGGATTAGGGCACGCATAACTGCATATAAGCCAGGACATAGTATAAACACGATAGTAGCAAAAATTATGAGAAATGATTTGATGAGGTCAGATGCTATACCTCAGTATGACCCTAACAAAGAACCACTTGTAGATATCAACGGGATTAAGAAACTTCTTCCTCACAGGCCTCCTTTTCTTATGGTGGATAGAATTATTGAAATGACTGAAAATGTTGTAGTAGGTATTAAAACTATTGGGATTAACGAAGGATATTTTATCGGTCATTTTCCGGACGAACCTGTTATGCCAGGAGTATTAATTCTTGAATCGATGGCACAAGTTGGTGGTATTTTAGTTCTCAACGAAGTTGACGAACCTGAAAAATACTCAACATACTTTGCAAAAATTGATAAAGTTAGATTTAAAAGAAAGGTGGTCCCAGGAGATGTAATCGTCATTAAAATGACTCTTACTCAACCGATTCGTAGATCAATAGTCTATATGAAGGGTGAAGTCTACGTTGGTGATTCCTTGGTTTGTGAAGGAGAGATGGTCGCTCAGGTGATTAAGAACAAGGAGTGAAAAACAATTGTATGAGTAATGCATTTATCCATCCAAAAGCCAGAATAGGTAATAATGTAACAGTTGGTCCATTTTCTTATATTGCAGAAAATGTGGAGATAGGCGATGGTACGATAATAGGGCCTCATGTGACTATTCTTGATTATGTAAAACTTGGCAGTAATAACAAAATTTATCCCGGAGCTGTCTTAGGCTCTACTCCTCAGGACGTGGGATTTGCCGAAGAAGAGACTTGGCTTGAGATAGGAGACGACAATATTATCAGAGAATTTGCAAATATGGCAAGAGGTACTATACATGGGCGGGGGAAGACAGTTATGGGTAATAATAACATGCTTATGTCTTATTCTCATGTAGCTCATGACTGCGTGATTGGCAATGGAACAGTTATTATAAGCTATGTTGGTTTTGCCGGCTTTGTTGAAGTAAATGATTATGCTACAATTGGAGGAAAGGCTGCATTTCATCAGTTTACCAGGGTGGGAGCTTATAGTATGGTATCAGGAGCATCTGCCGTAAGGAAGGATGTACCTCCTTATGCATTAACAGGGAATAATCCTGTAGCTTTTTATAAATTGAATATAGTGGGTCTGAGAAGAAACGGTTTTACAAGTGAGCAGATATCCAGAATTGAGAGCATTTACAGAACTCTATACGATTCGGGCCTCAATATTTCAGATGCCTGTGAAAGAATAGAACAGGATTTTGAAGAGAGTACTGAGAAAAGAACCATTCTTGATTTTATCAAGAATTCCAAAAGAGGCATAGTTCCTAAAATTTCGAGACTTATACATGGATAACAGTCATTCTGCTTCGGTTTTGTTATCAACTGCGTATCTTCCTTCGATTGAATATATAAGAGCAATAGCTAACTCCTGCAGGCCTGTAATTGAAAGATACGAGAACTATCAAAAGCAATCCTACAGAAATCGTTGTTATATATACAGTTCAGCCGGGCTTTTACCACTGATAATACCCATATGTCGAGAAGACAGGAATGACGAAGATACAAGAAGAATTGACAAGGTAAAGATAGATTATACCAAAAAGTGGCAAAAACAACATTGGAGAGCCATATTTTCTGCCTATAATTCCTCTCCTTTTTTTTGTTATTACAAGGATGAAATATACTCATTTTATACTGAAGAAGAACCTTTG
>JAHDRO010000170.1 GCA_018433265.1 Bacteroidales bacterium | reverse complement strand
GCCGATTATATACCAATTTTTTTGAGTGAAACACAGAAACTATACAGAAGTGGAGTTCTTCCTTGCAATGTTGCAATGGTTCAGGTATCACCCCCAGACAAACATGGTTTCGTTTCATTAGGGACATCTGTGGATGCAACACTCGCGGCCATAGAATGCGCAGAACATGTTATTGCAGTTGTCAACAAAAACGTACCAAGAGCATGGGGAGATGCAATGATTCCAACCAGCATGATCAATTTTTTTGTTCAATGTGATGAACCTCTCGAACAGGCACATTTTGCAGAACCAGACGAGATTGAATCGGCTATAGGTAAAAACTGTGCAGAATTGATAGAAGACGGGGCTTGTCTCCAAATGGGAATCGGTGCCATTCCAAATGCAGTTCTTGCACAGCTTGGCAATCATAAAAACATAGGCATTCACACCGAAATGTTTGCCGACGGTGTCTTGCCACTTGTAGAAAAAGGTGTGATAAATGGTGCAAATAAAGTTATCGACAAAGGAAAGATGGTCTCTACATTTTTAATGGGATCCCAGAAATGCTATGATTTTATTGACGACAATCCAATGGTAAAAATGATGGACGTAGGATATACAAATGATCCGTTTGTGATTTCCAAAAATCCAAAAGTTACTGCTATAAACTCAGCTTTACAGGTAGACATCACTGGCCAGGTTTGTGCCGATTCGCTTGGAACCAAATTCTTTTCTGGAGTTGGAGGACAGATAGACTTCATATATGGCGCTTCGCTCTCAGAAAGAGGAAAAGCCATTATTGCCATGCCATCGACTACTAAAAAAGGCGAAAGCAAGATTGCACCTGTTCTCACTCCCGGAGCCGGAGTTGTAACAACAAGAAACCATATTCACTGGTTAGTTACAGAATACGGAGCAGTCAATCTCTACGGCAAATCATTGCAGGAAAGAGCCAAATTAATAATAAGCGTTGCAAATCCCAATCATAGAAAAGAACTAGACAAGGCTGCCTTTGAACGCTTTGGCCCTCACTATCACTTTATTGGATAAATAACATCTTGGACGATTAAAAAATGTCAACACAGACAAATTTAGTCGTCCGAGTCATCATTACCGTCTGAAACAACTTTTATCCAGAACACCATCGGTTGATACCTTCCGAAACCCTTAGAAGAGGATCCGTATCCCCAGCTTGAAGAGAAAAACACAACCGAGACACCACCATGTTTCATATTCAACAAAGCCTTATCAATTGCAGGAACTAACTCATTGTCAGTGGTCTTGTCAATATCTACAATAGTGTGGTTGAGAGCTGTATAGGAGACAGAAGAGTTATAAATTCTATATTTTCTTGCAGTATCTTCAATATTGGTATCAACCACAAATCCATCAAGTAATCGTGCTACATACCAAAAAGAGACATACTCATCGACAGCAAGAGTATCACCAATACCCTCTTCAAGAGACTTATGATAAAAGCCATAAGCAATAGAATCTATCCCACCATAATATTTCTCACTATACGCCTCGAGAGTGTCAATCTGAAATTTGGCCACGCTTGGGACCACCCTGAGAACCTCAATGTCATACACATAAGGTGAAGAAAGAAGATAAGCACTACCTTTATAATTATAGTTTGAAAGCCATGTTGGAATGATAAACTTAATCCTTCCGCCCTGTTTCACCAACTTTAAAGCCTCTTCAACTCCTCTCATAAGTGAATAGTCTCCCATTTGGAAAAGTCTCGGACCAAAATATGTAGTATCAGAATATGTGCCTATAATCTTAGCAATAGAATCATATGTAGTGGCAGAATAATTATTCCTAAAATCCATGACCGAATATCTGACATAAACACCGGAAGTATCTGTAACCGCAGGACCCGTACCCTCCTTGAGATTTATAATGTATAGTCCAGAAGAAGTCTTGGTCAATGTATCTTTATATATAACCTTAACGTGAGATTCAATATATCTCTGTTCAACATCATCTGTACTTTCCGATTCCTCTCTTGCACATGAAGAGAAAAGTGACAGTATTACAAAAATAGACAAACTTTGTTTAAATAGTCTTTTCATCAATATCATATTTATTTCTTAACCACATTCTTAATCCAAATTTCAAAAATAAGCGGAGACATAGCAGGCACAACTCCAACTTTAACATTGCCAAACCCTAACGATGAAGGGAAAACGATATATGAATATTCCCCCTCCCTGGCACCTGTAAGTCCCTTCACAAGTCCTTCCAAAAGTTCTCCACTCTTCACAACAACATTCCCTACATTAAAGCCCCTGTTATAGACATCTATCCCCAATTTAGATGATAACGAATCCAAATTTGTGTCAAAAATTGTGCCCAAGCCGTTAGAAAAGACATACCCTGCATAATTGAAATAAAGAGAATCCCCATTCTCAACTGACTCACCATCCCCCTCCTTCATTATTATTCTTACAGCCAAACCGTTTGTTATCACTGTTTGGCCACTGCTACTTAATGAAGAAACATAATTATCAATCTGCTTAATCTCTTCATCGAGAGTTTTCTGCTCAGCCTTGTCAGAGCATGATACTATTGCTAAAGCAGCACAAAATATTGCTATAATCCTACCTCTATTATTCTCCCTTTTTATATTCATCATAACATATTTTGAGAGATTCAATAAAATACTTTTCAACTTGGTCAAAAGGAATAAATAATTTTCCTCCTGCAGCCCGTTCATGCCCTCCTCCATTAAAAAAACGTCTCGCCATACTATTCACGGAAAAATCATTTTTTGACCTTAGAGAAACCCTTACATAATTATCACCTTCAGTAAATAAAGCTGAAATATTAATACCTTTGATGGACAGGGGAATATTTACAAAACCCTCTGAGTCACCCTCATTAAAGCCAAATCTGTTTTGATCACACTTTGAGAGCATAATATAACCCGCCTCAAGGCCATACAAAATTACCATCTTTTCGGACATCAAATAACCCATAAGACGCATCCTTACCTCACTAAAACCTCCAAAGACAAGATATTGAAGCTTCTCCTTGTCAACACCTTTGTCCATCAAATCCGATGCCATCCTGAAAGTAGATGAAAAAACTGAATTGCCAAAATTATTGGTATCTGTCATCATTCCCACATAGAGTGGCTCAGCTACTTCCTGAGGTATATTGCCTCCAGACAGTGAATAAAAGAGCCAATAAAGTATTTCGCAATTAGAAGAGGTCTCAATCTT
>JAHDRO010000040.1 GCA_018433265.1 Bacteroidales bacterium | reverse complement strand
TTGCAGTAGCAACATTTTCGGGGCCAAAAATTATCAATAGAGAAGGTACTAATGTCAAGTCTTATGAGTGGGTGAGGTATGCAAATTATTCGGCCTTCAGGGTTGTAGGAGGACTGGGGAAGCTGCTTGATTTTTTTATTCAAAAAGAGTTTCCCCAAGAAATAATGTCATATGCAGACAGAAGCTGGGGTAATGGCAACGCTTATGTTAAACTAGGGTTTAAATTATTGGAAACGACCTGTAATATAACTTATTATTTGGACAGAAAATCTCTTGAGAGAGTTCCCAAGAGATTACTGTCTAAAATTGATAAGACTGAACTTTTAGTGAGACACAAGAGTGACTTTAAGTTTATCAGGAGATTTTGAGGGATCCTCAAGATTAGTGTCGAGTTCCATATGTAATTCATCTCCAAGCTTGAATCTTCCTGTTATTATAGCTTCCGCAAGTGGGTCCTCAATATATTTTTGAATGGCTCGTTTTAATGGTCTTGCTCCTAACTGAGGATCATATCCCATATCGGCCACAAACATTTTAGCCTTGTCATCAATAGATAATTTGTATCCTACATTATCAATTCTTTTGAAAAGATCATCTAGCTCTATATCAATGATTTTACAAATGTCTTCTTTTGAGAGTGGATTAAATAGTATATATTCATCCAGTCTGTTCAAAAATTCTGGAGAAAATGTCTTTTTTAATGCTTTTTCGATAATTTGCCTGGTATTATCATTAACGTTTCGTTTAGTGGTATTGGAAAATCCAAGTCCTGCCCCAAAATCTTTAACCTCTCTGCTCCCTATGTTAGAAGTCATAATGAGAAGAGTATTTCTGAAATCAATTCGTCTGCCGTTACTGTCGGTCAGTCTTCCCTCATCAAGAACCTGCAACAAAAGGTTGAAAATATCAGGATGAGCCTTTTCTACTTCATCAAGTAATACAACTGAATAAGGTTTCCTTCTGACTTTTTCGCTTAATTGGCCACCCTCTTCATATCCGACATAACCCGGAGGCGCTCCTATCAATCTACTGACAGCAAACTTTTCCATATATTCACTCATGTCGATTCTTATCAGATTGTCAACAGAATCAAACAGAAATTCTGTAAGGGTTTTTGCCAGCTGAGTTTTTCCAACACCTGTAGGGCCAAGAAATAGAAAAGTTCCAATAGGCTTGTTTGGATCTTTCAAACCAGCCCGATTTCTTTGGATGGCTCTTACTACCTTTTCGACAGCTTCATCCTGACCAATTATTTTTCTTTTAATTGCTTCACTCATTCTGGCAAGTCTGTCTCCTTCTTTTTCTGCCAGTCTGTGGATAGGGACTGATGTTATCATTGAAAGTACTTCTGCCACATCGTTTGAATTAACAACAGGAGGATTTTTAGTCTGTTCTTCATTCCAGCTGTTCTGAGCGGCCTCAAGTTCATCCATCATTTGTTTTTCAATCATTCTTAACTCTGCTGCTTTCTCAAACTGCTGATTGTTTGCAGCAAGTTTTTTTTGTTTGCGGATTGGTTCTATTTCACTTTCTATTTTGACAATCGAGTCAGGAACTTGTAAATGTTTCAAGTGAACCCTTGATCCAGCTTCGTCCATCGCATCAATAGCCTTGTCAGGAAGGCACCTGTCAGTAATATACCTTTGTGAAAGCTTAATACAAGCAACAAGGGCATCATCAGTATAGATTACATTATGATGTTTCTCGTATCTCTCCTTAATATTTCTCAGAATATTGAGAGTTTCGTCATAGGTGGTTGGTTCAACCATTATTTTCTGAAAACGTCTCTCTAATGCGCCATCTTTTTCGATATATTCACGATATTCATCAAGTGTGGTAGCACCGATACATTGAATTTCTCCTCTTGCAAGAGCAGGTTTCATCATATTTGCGGCATCAAGTGAACCGGAGGCTCCTCCAGCACCTACAAGAGTATGGAGTTCGTCAATAAACAAGATAATATTGGGATTTTTGGATAACTCATTAAGAATTGCCTTCATTCTCTCTTCAAATTGTCCTCTGTATTTTGTTCCGGCAACTATAGAGCCTATATCGAGTGATACAAGTCTTTTGTTAAGTAACACTCTCGAGACATTTCTATGAGCAATTCTGAGTGCAAGACCTTCAGCTATAGCAGATTTGCCTACTCCAGGTTCTCCAATTATAACTGGATTATTTTTTTTTCTACGTCCAAGTATTTGTGCCAGTCTTTCAATCTCTTTTTCTCTTCCAACTACAGGATCAAGCTTTCCTTCAAGTGCAGCAGCTGTCATGTCAAACCCAAAACTATCTATTACAGGAGTATCACTTGTTAACTTTGAACTTTTTGAAATTTTTGATCCGCTTTCAGATGAAGCAGGGTTGTTTATTTCTCCGGCTGCTTCCATGCCTGTTTCTGGGATAACGTTTTCCTTTCCCTTGAGTAAAGATCTTATAGTGTCATATGTGACATTGAATTCTTTAAGTATTGGTATAGCATATGCATCATTACTCCGTAGAATTGCCAGGAGAAGATGAATAGGGCCTGGCTGTGCCTCGTTAAGTGATTTTGCTTCAAGGTACATTAGTTTAAGAGAATTATCAGCGCCTTTTGAAAGATTAAGTTTGTCAGATTGTTCAAATGGGACAATTTCTCCTGCTCTAATACCTTCTTCTATTCGTTGTTTTAACTCTTTGTAATCTACTCCTGATCTGATGAGTATTTCAAATGCTGAATTATCCTGGTGACGGAGGATACCTAAAAGTATATGGTCGTTGTCAATAGTATAGCTGCCAAGTCTCATTGCTTCCTCTTTGCTATACGAAAGAATTTCATTAAGTTCGTTCGAAAGATGTAAGTCCATTACTATAAAAATTTATTGCAAATCTAATTAAAGACAATCAGCAATACAATTTGTTCAGATGATATTTTATTAGTACTTTAGCAGACTTTTTTTAAGCTGAAAGAGAATTAAAAATGATTGAAGAATCTGATAGCAATCCAAGAATTATCAAGATTAATATTGAGGATGAGATGAAGAGCGCTTACATAGATTATTCTATGTCAGTGATAGTGTCAAGAGCTTTACCGGATGTGAGAGATGGTCTCAAACCGGTGCACAGGAGAGTTTTATATGGTATGTCGGAACTTGGACTTACTTCAGGTAGTGGATATAAGAAATCTGCACGTATTGTAGGAGAAGTTCTTGGAAAGTACCATCCTCACGGTGATTCTAGCGTCTATGACGCAATGGTCAGAATGGCTCAGGATTGGAGTATGAGATATATGTTGGTGGATGGTCAGGGGAACTTTGGTTCAATAGATGGAGACTCTGCAGCCGCTATGAGGTATACAGAGGCTAAATTCCGAAAAATTGCAGAAGAGGTGATGGCTGATCTTGACAAAAACACTGTCGATATGAAGCCAAATTTCGATGAATCACTTCTTGAACCAACAGTTATGCCTTCAAAAGCTCCTCTTCTTTTACTCAATGGAGCATCAGGAATAGCTGTAGGTATGGCTACAAACATGCCACCTCACAATTTGGGTGAAGTAGTGGATGCTATTTGTGCTTATATCGACAATAATGAAATAACCACCGAAGAACTGCTCAAATATCTTAAGGGTCCTGATTTTCCTACTGGTGGCATTATCCAGGGGACTCAAGGAATAAAGGACTATTTTGAAACAGGAAGGGGTAGAATTATTGTTCGTGCTAAAACAGAAATTGAGGTAAATGATAGCGGGAGAGAGACTATTGTGGTTACTGAGATACCATATATGGTCAATAAACGTGAAATGATAGAGAAAATTGCAGAACTTGTAGAGAATAAAAAAATTGAAGGCATTGCTTATATAAATGACGAGAGTGACAGAAAGGGGATGAGGATTGTGATAAAACTGAAAATGGGAGCGGTCGCAAACGTTGTTTTAAACATGCTCTTCAAGTACACTCAAATGCAGTCAAGTTTTTCTGTCAATAATATTGCTCTTGTAGATGGACGTCCAAGGATTTTAAGTGTAAAGCAAATTATCAAATATTATGTCAGACACAGACATGATGTTATTCTTCGTCGTTCAAGATTTGAACTTGAACAGGCAGAAAAAAGAGCTCACATACTTGAAGGCCTGTTAAAGGCTCTTGATTTTATTGATGAAGTTATTGCCATCATTAGAGGCTCAAAAAGAGTAGAAGATGCAAGGAACTCTCTTATGGAGCGGTTCTCTTTTACCGAACAACAGGCATCTGCCATTGTGGAGATGAGACTGCGTCAACTGACAGGTCTTGAAAGAGAAAAATTGCAAAGTGAATATGAAGAACTTGAGAAACAAATTGCATATTTAAATCAAATTCTTTCACAAGTATCTCTCCAGATGCAGATAATCAAGGATGAGCTTCAGGAACTAAAAACCAAATATGCAGATCCAAGGAGAACAATGATAGAACTTTCTGAAGATGAGTTTAATCCCGAAGATTTTTATGCAGATGAAGATGTTATCATTACTATTTCACATCTGGGATACATAAAGAGGACGCCTCTCAATGAATATAGGACTCAGAACAGGGGAGGTGTTGGTGTTAAGGGGGGAGCGACCAGGGATGAGGATTTTATCGAAAACATCTATGTGGCCAACATG
>JAHDRO010000088.1 GCA_018433265.1 Bacteroidales bacterium | reverse complement strand
CGATAATTGTGGGTGGCTGGTGGTATCTTTATGTGTATCTATCACATCCTGAGCAATTTCTTAAGATTGTTGGCACAGAATCTCAAAACTGGACCAATTATCATACAAGACCATGGTACTACTATTATGATTTTGCATTTGAGACAGGTATATGGACGCTACTTTGTATCACATCCCTCTTCTGGGGTTATTGGAGAAAAAAAGTGAATCATCCCAAAGGTTATTCTTTTGCACTTCTCTGGATGATTCTTGTAATAGTTTGTCTTTCCATCCTGCCTGAAAAGAAAACAAGATACCTGCTGCCGATGCTGATTCCTGCAGCTATGACAATGGGATACATTTTCGACTATTGGGCATCCGCCGTCAAAGAAAAATGGAATTATAAAAAATGGATTTACTATTTAAATACTCTACCTATTGCTATAATGCCATTTATAATCCCTATTGGCATATATCTGCTTATTCTCAATGAAGGAGCTCCATTTCATGATGTTAAACTTTCAATTTTAAACTTTTCTTTTATAACTGTAGTTTCTTTAACAATCGGCATCTATATGATAAAAAAATCTATTGTAAAACCAGACCCTATGAGGTTCCTTGGCGGAATTGCAGTGCTGTTTGTTCTTGTAAGTGTTTCTTTAATGCCGTTAATTGCCGGAGCCTTTAACAATCCGGAATTTAACGGACTGGACAAGACGAGAAATATGCCTGAAGTAGCAAATCTTCAATTTTACTATGATTCGTCAAAGGAGTTGAGAATAGAACAAGTGTATGATGCCCACAGAATTATAAAACCACTAAATATCAAGGATTCTGCTGCCGTAGCATCTGCTATGCCATGTGTTATTCTCACTCATGGAATGGCAGATACATTACTCGCTCCAAATATAAAAGATCAAGTTAAAATAAAATACGTTGGTCAATTCGACGGAAATAGAGGTAGAAAAAAGAGTAAGTTTAACAAGCAAGTTCATACTTGGGATCTTTCTATCATAGAACCCAAAAACAATTAGAACTTGAGTTCATCTATTATTAGTGCCACATTTCCCTTAATTTCCGCTCCTACTCTTACAGCTCCAGGCACCATACTGACTGTTGTGACAGCCAAAGAATCAAGCGACCCGGTTATATGTACACCACTATACACCTCATAACTTTTAAGCATGGAATTAGCCTGATCTTTCAATGTTTTCAGAGTCTCCTCTAAAGGATAAGTCAACATGGGAGTTATTTTTTTGAGTATCATGCCATGTAATAACCAGTTTGCAGACTTTATAAGAGCATTCTGGGTCTTAATGTCAAATTCTGGTTCTATGATTTCAAGAGATTGTTTTTCGCTGTTATATGCTGGCTTTCCTGTAAAATATATTCTTCCCTTGTATGAACCACTCAGATCTGCTACTACCACAGCTCTACCATTGCTACTATAAAGTGAAATATTATCGATCTTAACAATCTTACCACTTTCTGTAAAACTTTTTCCCTGCAATTGAATGCGCGCAAATTCCGCAATTTTATCAAAAGTTACATCAGCCCCCACATTAATTGAAAATTGCTGTGGCTGTCGTTCAATATATCTAAGCGAAGGAAGCGGCACTTTGTTTTTTACAACAGGCTGAGCACCAAAGACTGACTCAACTTGAGCATAAAATACAAGAGTAATATTCAGTTTGTTGCCTTTAGTTGTAAACGGAGCAAGCAGTATTTCCTTTGGAGTTATTCTGATCCAGAGATTATCTTCATCACTCAGTAAATATGGTTGTTGTACCTCATCCCATACGGCTCCTACATATTTGTCCAATGGAACGTTCTCGAAGAGAATTTTATCAACCTGCTCTGTTATAGTTTTTTGAAAATATGAAAGTGCTATATTTGCAATTGGCGTAACCGGTATACTAACTCCTATCGCTTTAACTTTGGGCTTTTCAAGCCATTCATATCCTGCAGGAGTTGTTTTTGTAACAAGTTTCCAATTCTCATCAATACCCACCGCTGTTTTGTATACCAGTGAGATTGTCCCTGTTGCCTCATAATGATCTGAAAACGAAACGCCAAATTTCTCAACTTTCCATCCATATCTGCACCATACTTTCAATGGAACCTTATAAGTAATTTCATTGTTGTTGACAAAAAACATAAATTGACCTCCTTTCCATATCTTGACAGAAAGGTCTTCACCTGCAAGCTTGTCTCCCTGATAAAGAAGACCATTCATGCTTGCATTAACCACACTCTCAATTTTTTTGACATCAAGTTCTATGCGAAGAGGCAGTTCTGACAATGAAGGTGCAATTTCAGAAGGTAAATAAGACTCCTGCGGTCCTTCAATTTGGGGAGCTTTACAGGATATTACCCAAAAAGATAATATCAAAATACCGAAAAAAGGGTAGAACCTTACCCTGCCAATTTTTGCCGACATCTCTATACTGTCATAATCTCTTTCTCTTTTGCGAGTATAATCTCGTCAACTCTCCTGTTGAAATTTTCAGTCTCCTTTTGAAGAATGCTTTCTCCATCCTT
>JAHDRO010000077.1 GCA_018433265.1 Bacteroidales bacterium | reverse complement strand
GTCTGAGGGCCAGGATAAACATATTCAATTATTGGATAAAGTTTAGTTGAATCGAAGTCAAATGGCTTGTACATAACGCCATATAGGTCAGTAATCCCGTCGCCTGCTTTGATTGTGAATCTTTCAGGAAATTTATAGCCGGCGGAGAATAGGAGCGACAAGTCAGCTTTCTCAAGATCTGCAATTTTGCGTCCTGAGTTATCATAAACAGCGCTCATAGGGGTGGTATCTACTCTCGAATAATTATCTACAAAGAATTTCCCATCGTCAGCAGTGTTTATTACATGATTATAATCTCCCGGATTCAAGATTTTGAGACCGCTGCCATCCAGATTAACTCTGCAAAGGTGCATGTAATATGGATTTTCTCCCTTAACAATTCCGCAAGCTGTAAAATAAACAACTCTCTGAGCAGGATCTACATATTCGATATTTTCAACATGGTATTCACCTGAAGTAATTGCATTCTTAAGGTTTCCCTTGTCATCATACAGATAAAGATGTGCCCATCCATTTCTTTCAGACCAGTGAACGAACTCCTTACCACCATCAATAAGTTGTGGCAATCTTGTCTCGACATAGGTATTCATTCTCTCTTCTACCAAAGGTTTTAGTGAATCTGCTTTGCTTAAGGTATCATCATTAATGTATGCTGTACATAGATCGACTCGTTTGATATCTCTGCTTGTTCGGAAAATGAAAAATCTATCATTATCTCCAAGCCATTTGACAAATTTAAGTTCGTCTGAATATTCTTTTTTTGCTATAGGGGCTGTAATAACATTTATATCCTGATCTTTGAATCTTGAGCACTTTATCTCTTTATATTTTCTGGTATTAATATTAAATATGTAAAGATGGTCTACGGGTGCTTCTTTTTCGCCAGGCATCTGATATTTGTAACTTTCTAACTTTGGCCTTGGTTCTGCAAGTACGTCTATAACCCATAAATCCTTGACTTTGCTGTTGTCAGTACGAACTATTGCAAAATGCTTTGAATCAGGAGACCATCGAACATATGCGCCTCTCCTTTTATTTTTATCCTTGTCTGTTTCATAAATATCTGTATTGCCTGACCCAAAAGCAAAATCTTTTGTTCCTTCGGTAGTTAACTGAAATTCTACTATTGTGCTGTCATCCTCATTTTTACGCGCTTTTTCAAGATTTTCCATATCCATACAATAGAGGTTGAAATTTTTGGAATAAACTACCCATTTTTTGTCAGGAGAAACATTTGCCCATTTAGGATAAGGTTTATATGCTTTGTAATCTTTTATTTCTACAAGTTGCCTGCTCTGAATATCGTATTCAAATCCATACAGCTTTTTTTCCTTTTTTGTTTTGCCACTTTTTTCATCTTTTACGTCTATATCTTCGGTACTTTTGATTTCAAAAGTAAACTTCTTGTCATCAACAAGCTTAAGATTGTTGATTGGTATATTCTGTGCGTCAAATGGATCTTTAACTATAACAGTTAACTGAGCAGCCAGCGATGCTCTGTCGAATATTTCCTTTTTACTTCCTGTTGCAGGATCAACTATGTAATAATTTTTTGATTGAGGCGTTTGATAAAAATACCAGAATTTGTCTGATTTTTTGAACCACTGCGGTTCAATGGTAGTAGAAAATACCATTTTGCTTATTTTTTTGGGTGAAAAGCGGGCTGCAAGGTCGTAATTGGCAACACTGACAGGAGTCTGCTGTGCATCCAAAGTGAGGGAGATGAACGCTGAAGCAGCGAATAGTAGCATTTTTTTCATAATATATATATTGATTAAATAATAGTATGCTTTGGCCATTCTCCAACTTCCAGATCGTGTAATGAACCATTTTCAATTATAAATTTGAGGGCAGTACGAACAGTGTGAATCCCGTATATGCCAGCAGCTCCAGGATTGATTAAGATGAATCCGTGCTGTTTGTCATTCATTACCTTAAGAATATGAGAATGACCACAAATAAATACGTTAGGCTGGTGTTTTTCAAAAAGATCAAGTGCTTCAGGAGAATAATGTTTTGGATAACCGCCAACGTGTGTCATAAGGAATCTAAGCCCTTCAATTTCCATTATTTGTGAAAATGGATGAACTATTCTCACTTCTGTTCCATCGCAATTCCCGTAAACGGCTTTGAGTGGTTTAAATGAGGATATGGCATCAGATACTTTAATATTACCAAAATCTCCGGCATGCCATATTTCGTCAACATCTTTTAAAAAGTTTAATAAAGGTTGATCGAATACTCCGTGAGTATCCGAAATCAGTCCAATTTTAACCATATTGTGAACAATTACTCAAAGTCATATTTTGATGACTATGCGGTTTTTATATAAGAAGATAGCCATTGCTGTGAAAACAGCCACATACATGAGTGCATAAAGCAGCGAACCCCACTCATTATCACCAAGAAGTGCCACACAGCAATGTTCATAAATCCATCTTGAAGCATTCATTGTAACTTCTTTAACGGTTCCGTCTGCCTGCATGACTACAGTAGTCCATTTAATGACTCGACCAAGCAATTTGGCAAACACGCCAGCCATGACAAAAGCAAAGAGAGGATTGAGCCCAAGGGCCTTGAAAGGGAAAAAGATTTTCTCCTTACCTTTGATATCGATTAAATATATAAAAAACGCCAGCATTATAATGGACCAGCCACCAGCATAAAAAACGTAAGAAGGTGTCCACAAGGCTTTGATAATTGGAATAAAAATGTTTAAAATAACTCCCAAACCAAGGCATAAAAGGCCGATTGTATACAGCTTACCGACAGTTTCAATCTTTTCATTTGTATGACGAATAATTCCTCCAATAAGATATCCCAAAAGGATTGTCACTGAGCCCGAAAGTACACCAAGCACTCCTTCCGGGTCGACTGGTATGCCAAATCCCTTATATACATGATTGATGCCCACAAGTTTAACATCTATTGGGCCGGCTATGTTACCTTC
>JAHDRO010000308.1 GCA_018433265.1 Bacteroidales bacterium | reverse complement strand
GCCCTATAAAAAGGCAATTTTTAAGTTGATCATGAGATTCAAAAAAATCACGAAGACCGTTTACCAAAGGCTCTTCTGGACCAACAACAACCAACGTGATGTTATGCTCCATCACAATTAGTTTTATGGCCTCAAAATTTTTTATGTCGATATCAATGTTTGTCGCAATTAATGCTGTACCCGGGTTACCCGGAGCACAGAACAGTTTTTCGAGAAGAGGACTTTTGCTTATACTCCACGCTAACGCTGATTCTCTCCCTCCCGATCCAATTATTAGGACTCTTATCATTTGTCAACTCTATTTTTATCAATCAGGAGCAAAAATAATAATAATAAACTAACTTTGTTTTTGAAAATAATAGCAATGAGGCGTTTTTACAGCATATTTCAGATTATAGTCATTATCATTACAACAACTTCCTGCAGTAAAAAAGATATAATTCCAAGAAAAGAATTGCCACAGATACTTGCAGAGATGTACATTGCAGATCGTGCCCTACTGAGTGATCCTGCCAAGTTAAGACAGGCCGATTCTCTTCTGGTTTATGAACCCATTCTGAAAAAATATGGCTACACAACCAAAACACTAATCAATACTTTTAATTACTATTTACCAACGCCAGCCAAGCTTAAGAGTTCATTTATGGCTGCAAGAGCAATTCTTGAAAAAAGACTTGTAGAAGTTCAGAATCAGATTGCCCTCATGCAAAAAAGAGAAATAGTATTCGCCACCGTTCACAAACTAATACGGGAAGCAGATTCTTTAAGATATATGGGTTCATATGAAAGATCTTTAAGATGGCTGTTAGCACCTGAACTATTTCCAAACAGACCTGTTTATATCCCGGACTCCCTTATATCACGTTATGAACATCCGAAAATGACAAATTGGTGGTTGAACAATTTAAAAACAGAAAGCAGACATTTCTACCAGTATGAGAACAATAGCAGCACAATACCTCTTCTCAATAGACCACAGCCCAATCAGGAGAGGATATCTCTGCCTGAACACTGACGGAGTAATTGTAGAAGTTGGGCAGTTAGAAGAAAATGAGGAGCGAGAAAGTACAGAATTTTATGATGGGATTATATGCCCCGGCTTTGTAAACAGCCATTCTCATATTGAACTTTCTCACTTAAAAGACCATTTCAGTGAGGGCAGCGGCATGGCCGGTTTTATTCGTCAGATCAATGCATTGAGAGAATGTTCCAGTGTCGAGGAACGTGTAGCCGCAATCGAAAGAGAAATGAAACAGCTTTTCGAAAGTGGGGTCTCTGCAATGGCAGATATAAGCAATTGTGATGAAAGTTTTAGAATAAAATCTGTTTCTCAATTATATACACGCACATTTATTGAACTTTTCGGCTCAGAACCTGAAGAGTGTGAAACAATAATGCACAATGGCTTTAAACTGCAGCAAATAGCAAAGTCCTATGACCTTGATGCTGCAATAACACCACACTCATGCTACACAATGAGTCCGGAATTAAACAAAGCTGCCATCAAAGCCGCCCTCAAAGAGGGTTTTCTCTCATATCACAATCAGGAAAGCTGGGAAGAGGAAGAACTTATAAAAAATGGCACCGGGCCATTGGCCGAAGAATATAAGAGACGGGGATTGAGTACACCACCTGTTATTGGAAAGCCTGCACTGTTCTACTTTCTTCAAAATCTCTCAGAAGTAAGGAATTTAAGCAAAGAG
>JAHDRO010000008.1 GCA_018433265.1 Bacteroidales bacterium | reverse complement strand
TGTATCTTCGGCGGTTCAGTCCGCTATTCTGGCCCTTGAAGGCACATGTATCTCCGAAAATGACGGAATTATTGAAAAAAACATTGAAAAGACTATTAAAAATCTTGGGAAAATTGGATCAATAGGCATGCAAAATACAGATAATATGATTTTAGATATCATGGTCTGTAAATAAATATGTCTATTTGTCAGATTTTGTCATTTTCACATTAATGGTATAGCTTTTGATTTTGTGGAATACAGTTAAAAGTAATCAAAATTAAAAGTGAATATCATGCAAAAGGGTACAATTGGAGTTACTACCGAGAATATATTTCCGGTAATTAAGAAGTTTCTGTATTCAGACCACGAAATTTTTCTTAGAGAATTAGTTTCAAATGCTGCTGATGCAACACAAAAGTTAAAAGCACTAATTAGTAGCGGAGAGTTTAAAGGTGATGCCGGAGATCTTAAAATCGTAATTACATCCGACCCGGAAAAAGGTATAATTACCGTTAGTGACAGAGGTGTCGGCATGACAGAAGATGAGGTTAACAGATACATTAATCAGATTGCATTTTCAAGTGCCGGCGAGTTTCTCGACAAGTATAAAGATCAAATTAACAACATTATCGGGCATTTTGGCTTGGGTTTTTACTCTTGCTTTATGGTTGCAAAAAAGGTTGAAATCCAGACATTGTCATGGAAAGAGGGAGCTGAACCTGTTAAATGGAGCTGTGAGGGTACTCCTGAATACCAAATAACCAAGGGGAAAAGAAAAGATAGAGGAACAGACATAATCCTTCACCTTGATGATGAATCCAAAGAGTTTGCAACAGAAAACAAAATAAAAGAATTACTGTATAAGTACTGTAGATTTCTTCCTATTGAAATTGTCTATGGCAAAGAAGAGAAGATAATCAACAACACTAATCCTATATGGACAAGAAAACCTGCAGAACTTAAAGACGAAGATTATATTGAATTTTACCATGAACTTTATCCAATGCTGGAGGATCCTCTTTTTTACATTCATCT
>JAHDRO010000041.1 GCA_018433265.1 Bacteroidales bacterium | reverse complement strand
ATCAAAAGCTGGGATGAATATATATCATAAGTCATCAGATTGAGGTTTATCCCCCTCTCCCAAGATCTCTTTTGAGATAGCTTCGTCAAGAGCTTCGACTTCTTTTAATTTGCGTCTTATGACATTAGTTCTGGTTCCCACCAGTTTGTCGATATCATCGAGCCCTCCCTGAATATTTTTCTGCGCTTTTTGAAGAAGACCGCCAAATGTGTCAAACTCGGTCTTAACTGCTCCAAGAATTCTCCATACTTCACTACTTCTCTTCTCAATAGCAAGTGTCCTGAATCCCATCTGCAGACTGTTTAATATAGCTGCTAAAGTAGTGGGGCCAGTCACAATAACCTTGAACTTTCTCTGTACTTCTTCCAGTAACGAGGCTTTTCTAACTACCTCTGCATAAATACCCTCAAAAGGTAAAAACATTATTGCAAAATCTGTAGTGTATGGAGGATCAATATACTTTTCAAAGATATCCTTGGCCATCTTTTTTATAACATTCTCAAGATTTTTCTGTTCTGATTCAATGCGTAAAAGATCATTTGTTTCATAGGCATCTTGCAGTTGCTCATATGCTTCACTTGGGAACTTTGCATCCACAGGCAACCATATATTTTGAATCAGATCATCTTTTCCTGGTAATTTAATGGCGAATTCTACAAACTCTTTTCCATCGTGCTTTGTCTTGACATTAGGTTCATACTGGTCAGGAGCAAGTATCTGCTCAAGAAACATTGATAGCTGAACTTCTCCTATCCCGCCTCTCATTTTTACGTTGCTCAAAACTTTTTTAAGGCCTCCAACGTCCTGTGCAAGTGCCTGCATCTCTCCCAGCCCTTTCTGAACTTCTATGAGCTGCTTTCCAACGGTTTCAAAACTTTGTCCGAGTCTTTCACTTAAAGTTTTTTCAAGCTTTTCCTCAACGACGCTTCTAATCTTTTCAAGTTTCTCTTCAGTATTTCTAATCATTTCGTTCTGACGATTTTCAATCTGAGAAAGTTTCTCTTTTTGAATATCAGAAAGCAAGTTCATACCCCTTTCAGAAGCATCCTGAAAGTTTTTCATGCCATCTCCAATAGATGTAGAAAATATTTTTAAAGCGTTGTTCAGCTCATCTCTGTTCTCTCTGAGTGAACGCGAATTCTCTTCCCTTAAATATCTAATTTCATCAGATAAAGTGGTTTCCAACTTTTCAATGCTATTTCTAAGAGAAAGGAGTGATTCACTTCTGACAAGCAAAATAATCACCAGAATGGTAATAATAACCAATAATAAAAGTGCAATTGTAATAAATATGTTCATATAGACAAATTAATCAAATTTCTGTTATATTTGCAATAGTAAACTCTTATACTATAGTATATGATACTAAATAAAAAAGTTGGAGTTTTCCTTAATTTGGTGCACTGCAGATTTAAACTATATCTCAGTACCATTTTTCAGGATAATGGATTTGATATCACTCTTGAACAGTTTTTAGTTCTGGATACACTTTGGGATGACGGTGTTCAGTCTCAGCAGGAAATTGCAGATAAAATCCAAAAAGACAAAAATTCTGTTACAAAGCTTATAGATGCTCTTGAAAAAAAGAATTATGTTAAAAGGTCACAGGACAAACAGGATAGAAGGCTCAACCTTATAAACATTACTGATGAAGGGCTGAAGATAAAGGATGCTGTTACCAAAATAGCCATGGAGGCAACAAACATAATTATAAGGGATATTCCTCTCGAAGATCTTTACACATTTATTCGAGTTGCAGAAAAAATGCTCGATAACATGGTTATTAAGAAAAATCAGATAAAATGGGAAAATTACTAGACAAGTTAAATAAAGATTATCGTTTTTTGGAAGGGTTGAATGCCTGTATCAACTGCGGTACTTGCACTGCGATATGTCCTGCAGCAGAATTTTACAAATATGATCCAAGAATTATAACAGACACGGTTCAGTCTAAAAATGAAGACGAGATAGAAGAACTCTTGAAGAGCGATACTATATGGTATTGTGGAGAATGCATGTCCTGTGTGACAAGATGTCCAAGAAAGAATGCTCCAGGACTAATAATCATGGCTCTCAGGACACTCTCTATGGATACAGGATTGTTTATCAATTCCGAGAAGGGAAGACAACAGTATGCCCTATCTTTAGCACTTAACAACAATATATTAAATTACGGTTATTGTGTTTATCCAAGAACTTTCAAGTATGAGGATCATCCTGAATATGGTCCCGTAGGTAAATGGATAGAAAACAATTTGGATGCTGTACATAAAAAGGTTGGTTCTAATCTTGATGGTCAAGGACCTGGCATTCTACGCAAAATACCTGATGAAGATCTGCAGGAGCTTAAGAGAATTTTTGACTTGACAGGAGCTACAGAGAGGATGGATACAATTGAAAAGTATTCTCTTTCTAAAGCTCAGGAGCTTGGAATGACTAAAGAAGAATATCTGAATTATATTGAAACTACCATTAAAACAGAACATCATAAATGATAATAAACGGGAAAAAGAAAATTTGGAGTGATTATCAAAAGGAGATTCCTGATGACCACTATTTTTATGTCAGAAGCTGCATTCGACAGAATTTTTTTCCTGCCTCCGAAAAACTTTTTTTAGAGATAGTCAGAGATCGTCTAAATTTGGATTTTTATGAGACGGAACACCATACAACTTGTGGAGGCATAGCTTATAACAGTGATACTATCCCTCAAGAGACAGTCATGACGATTGTTGCAAGGCAGTTTGCACTGATGAGTGAAGCAGGTTATAAAAACTATGTTGCATCTTGTATAACTTCTTTCGGCTTGTATACAGAAATTCTCGATACCTGGTATCATTATCCGGAATTAGAAGCTAAAATCAAAGAGAATCTTTGGAAAACTACAAGAAGAGAGTTTAATAAACCGGAATATCTTGCCCACGCAAGCGACGTGATATATAAGCTTAGAGACAAAATTGCTTCGCAGGCCAGGTATAAACTTGTAAACAAAGATACGGGAAAGCCGCTGAAAGTTGTGGAACACATTGGATGTCACTATTCTAAAATGTTTCCCTCAAAAGGTGTCGGTGGTGCTGAATATCCTTATGTCCTTACAGGAATGATCGAGTCATGGGGAGGTGAAATTGTCGATTATCCGGAAAGAAGACACTGCTGTGGCTTTGGATTCAGACAATACATGGTCAGAGCTAATCGTGGATACTCTTTATCAAACACATACAAAAAATTTGAATCAATGGAGCCGTTTCACCCCGATATGATAATCACTAACTGTCCCGGGTGTCCATATTTTCTTGACAGATGGCAATATGTTATTAAGGAGATGGAAGGCAAAACTTATGGAAAGGAAGGTCAGGGAATTCCGGTATTTACTTATGAAGAAGTAGCGGGATTGGTACTCGGATATGATCCATGGTATCTTGGGTTGCAGATGCATCAAATTGATGTAGAACCTCTCTTAGACAAGATTGGAATCAAATATAGTAAAACAGATAAATATCTATTGTGATGAATAAGGAGGTTTTAATTATCGGCGGTGGACCTGCCGGATTGGAGTGTGCCAATACACTTCTTATGCTTGGTTATAAAGTTTTCATTGTTGAAAAAGACTCTGAACTTGGAGGACATTTGAGAAAATGGGACAGGCTTTTCCCCGAAAGTATATCAGCCTCTGAAACTCTTGAAAGACTTCTTATTCCATCCAAAAAAGCAGTTGTATTTAATGAAACTGAAGTAAGTTCTGTTAAATTGACAGATGGTTTTTTTGATGTTACGCTTTCCGACAATACTGAGCTTCATGTACATTCGGTTGTTGTGGCTACAGGTTTTAAACTTTTCCCTGCAGAAAAAAAAGAAGAATATGGATATGGTATATATAACAGAGTCATTACAAATGCTGATTTAGAAGCAAGCTTTAAAAATCATTCAAGAGATATATTACAATCAAAAAGAGTAGGATTTGTACACTGTGTTGGGTCAAGAGATGAAAAAATTTCCAACAGGCATTGTTCCAAAGTTTGCTGTGTGACAGCTGTCAAGCAGGCATGTGAATTTAAGGAAGCAAATCCCGATGCTCAAATCTATTGTTTTTACATGGATTTAAGAATGTTTGGCAGAGGTTATGAAGATCTGTATCTCAAAGCCCAAAATAAATATGGTATCCGGTTCATCAGAGGCAGAGTTTCAGAAGTTGCTGAGAATGTAGATGGAGAATTAGTAATAAAGGCTGAAGATACTTTAATATCCAGACCATTAAAAGTCACTCTCGATTTGCTTGTTTTGATGAGTGGCATGTCGAAAAATCCGGATAATGATAAATTAGCCGATATGCTTGGGTTAGATATAGCCGAAGATGGTTTTTTTGTTCAGCATGATCCTACTATAAACAGTATAAAAAGCAAAATAAAAGGAATATTTTTTGCCGGAACGGTAACAGGTCCTAAAACAATTCCCGAAACATTAAATGAAGCTCGATCGGCAGCTTTGGCTGTGCATAAATATCTATCTGAATAAATTGGTATGAATAATTTTGGATATTCGATATCTCCAAGTTCAAGAATAGACCTTGACAAACGAGATAATGACAAATTTACAAGAATTGTCTTATTAGAATCCGGATTCCTTAAATGTATGGCTTGTGGATTGTGTTCTTCTACATGCAGTGGAGGTAATTTTACAGATGTGAGTCTTAGAAGAGCTATTGAAATGATTCAAGATGGGCAGGGAAAAAATGCTGTAGTGTTGCTCAAGGGATGCATGCTTTGTGGAAAATGTAATATTATCTGTCCAAGAGGCATAAACACGAGAAATTTAATAAGAAACATTCTTAAAGTTTACATGGAGGAACTGAAATGAAGGAAAGGTTTTTATTTGGCTATGACCCTTTTGTACTCCCCTTTACGCTTGGAATGGTTTTTATTATTCTGTATCTTCT
>JAHDRO010000300.1 GCA_018433265.1 Bacteroidales bacterium | reverse complement strand
GCCATAAAGGAGATATTCGAGATGCGGCGGAGGTTTTAAAAGTATATAATTTAAAACCTCTGACTATGCATATAAGAGAGGGGCTTGCTTTGGCAAACGGAACGAGCATGATGACAGGGATTGGGCTTGTAAATCTTTATTATTCGAAAAAATTACTTAAATGGTCGATTCTCTCTTCACTGATGATGAATGAAATTACAGGTTCTTATGATGATTTTGCTTCGGAGAGGCTTAACGGAGCAAAACCTCATTATGGTCAGCAGTATATTGCTCAAGAATTAAGAAGGTTGATGACTACTTCTAAGCGGTTGAAAAAAAGAGAATCGGAACTTTATTCAGGTGAAAATAATGCTCTTATGTTTGATGAGAAGGTTCAGAGTTTTTATTCAATAAGATGTATTCCCCAAATACTTGGTCCTGTATCAGATGAGATTGATAATGCTGAAAAAGTACTTATTAATGAATTAAACAGTGCAAATGACAATCCTATAGTTGATTTTAGAGCCGGAAATATATTTCATGGTGGAAATTTTCATGGTGATTATGTGAGCTTTGAGATGGATAAGTTGAAAATTGCGATTACCAAACTTACAATGCTTGCTGAGAGACAGTTGAATTATCTGTATCATGACAAAATTAATGGAATTTTACCTCCTTTTGTCAATTTGGGAGTTTTAGGACTTAACTACGGGATGCAGGCAGCTCAGTTTACTGCTACTTCGACTACTGCTGAGTGTCAAACTCTCTCAAACTCTATGTACGTACATAGTATTCCTAATAATAATGACAATCAGGATATTGTAAGCATGGGGACTAACTCTGCACTTATTGCATCAAAAATTATTTCGAATTCTTTTGAGGTGCTCTCCATTCTTTTTATTTCAATACTGCAGGCTGTGGATTATTTGAAGATTCAGCAAGATCTTTCTCAAAACAGCAGATCTGTATATAATGAAATGAGAAATCTTTGTCCTATATTTGTAGAAGATACTCCCAAGTATGAAGAGATAGCATCTATTGTTAACTACCTTAAGGATAACTGATATGAAATATGCTTTGGTGACAGGTGGAGGAAGGGGAATAGGACGTGAGACTTGTGTGAAATTGTCGGAGATGGGTTATTTTGTTATAATCAATTATAATAACAGTGAACAGGCTGCTTTGGAAGTGAAAGAGAATATTGTTTCTAAAGGAGGGAAAGCCTCTATAATGAAATTTGATGTTTCTGACAATTTAGAAGTTACAAAGGCTCTTGAACTTTGGAAGAACGAACATCCCGAAGAATATATTGAGATATTGGTCAACAATGCCGGAATCCGGGATGATAATCTTATGATCTGGATGGAACCTGAGAGTTGGCACAGAGTAATTAATGTGTCCTTAAATGGTATGTTCTATGTTACCAGGCTGTTGATTAAAGACATGCTTGTCAACAGATTTGGGAGGATTATCAATGTTGTTTCTCTATCAGGAATCAAGGGCTTACCGGGCCAAACCAATTATTCTGCAGCCAAGGGGGGAGTAATAGCTGCTACTAAGGCTCTTGCTCAGGAGGTGGCAAAGAAGGGTGTTACAGTCAATGCAGTTGCTCCAGGTTTTATTGATACAGATATGACTAAGAGTATGGATAAAGAGGCTCTCAGACTACAAATTCCTGTTGGAAGATTTGGAACTCCGGGCGAAGTTGCAGCTTTAATTGCTTTTTTAGCCTCAAAGGACTCATCATATATTACAGGTGAAGTGATTTCAATAAACGGAGGACTTTATACATAGAGAGCAGTATGAGGAGAGTAGTTGTCACCGGAATGGGTATATATTCTTGCATTGGTCAGGACCTTGATACAGTCAGGGATTCACTCATGACCGGAAAATCGGGCATCATAGTTGATCCTGTCAGGGAACAGATGGGTTTCAGATCGTATTTAACAGGATTTTTACCTGAGCCAAATCTCAACTCAATGCTCGATAGAAGGAAGAGAGTATGCATGT
>JAHDRO010000082.1 GCA_018433265.1 Bacteroidales bacterium | reverse complement strand
CTTCCATAAAAAATCTATTTCGGAAGTTTTATTCAAAAGTTCTTTCTCCATCTCAAGCCCCACTAAAATTCTCATTTTTTTATCAGAAATATGCTTGTAAATTTCTTCTATTCCTGAGAAATAAAAATATCCTACAAGAAAATCTAAGCAATCTGCTTTTGCAGGTAAGATTCCTTTTATAATTTTAGCGAGTGTTTTGTCGCCACCATTGGTAATGAAGTATTCGCTATTTAACTTGGTTTCCATATTCTACTCAGCTATTTTACTAATTATCTTCTCAAAAGATTCAGCAATCTCTTTTTCATTAGGTATTTCGGTAAAAGCCAATTGAGTCAATTCATTTTGGTAGGTACCTCGCAAGTCCTCCCATAAAGCCATAAGACTAACGATCAACGGCGACTCCATAATACCTTTCATTCGCCAACCCTCTGGCGTATCAAAAGCTTCTTTATCATGCGCTAATAATTCCGAAAAATCGGTTTTAAATTTAGCTGCTCCTATGTACTCAGCACATTCGGCATCTTGCGCCAAGTAATAAAGGTCATAAAAATGACGGATTTTAGATTGTATGGCTTGCGTAGGATTTTCAGAGAAAGAGAATCGAACAAGCGACACAAGTTTCTCTATCAAAGTGCGGCGCTTATCAAGGATATTCAATGAAAAACCTTGTAAATTATATTTTTCAATTGTTTCTTGCTGATTTGTCTCCAATAGAAACTCTGTAATGAATGACGTTATTTCTTGCTTTACATAAGGATAAGGATTTGCGAATGAATTGATTTCTACAATGATTCGCCTTGCTGCATTCCCTGTTAAAATGCCGGAAATAGAAGACGGATATTCAAAAACTGATTTGCGAAACATAGAGCCTTTGCTGGTTATATTAGGCTCTACAGTCTCTGTAAATCCAACTGTAATTTCCTTTTCAATGTTTCGTATTTTAGTTTTCAAAGCATTCCCGCTTAAATTCTCCTCAATCATAGCGATGTCGATATCTTCCGAAAATCGGTTGATTAACCTATACCCTTTAGACAAGGACGTTCCTCCCTTAAAAACCGTACTATCTGAGTAAGACGAATTAGTCAAGTTGTAGAGGATTAGCGTAATCCAATAATCCTTTTCCACAAAAGCAGGCGTCATTCGCAAAGATTTTGCCGCTAATGTTACGAGAGTCGAAAACAATTCTTTATCATTATGTAGTTTCATTTGATATACCACCTTTCTTGATTATGAAGTATTTCTTTCGAAATTCCTAATTTGTATGAGGTTTGAGGATTGAGTTTGCTCAACAGCATATTTGTATCTTCATTCTTGTCGAGTGTTTGCAACAGAGCCCCTAGCAATGCTATTGTTGAAGGGTTATACTTCAATGCCAGCTTTTTAACTTTTGCGATTTGAGTTTTGTCCAGCTGTGAAAACAGATACAACAAACGCTTACAAGTTTCATTCGGCATTGCATCGGGTACATTTTTAAAGAAACGCAAACAATCAAGCAGCCGAAGCAAAGGAATATTTTCTTTGGTTATCGCGTTTTGCTGTTTGATAAAACTAATCCGGTAAACATCACGTCGGATTGCTTTTTTTTCGTTTCTCACACCTATTTGCAAAGAAAAAGGGACTTGAGTTGTTAATCCTAATTCGTTAAACACAGAATACCCCGTGATATACCCCGTAATTTTCCCATTCTTTTCTATTAAATCCTTTACAATTTGATAGGTATCAGGAGGTAATTCTCCAAACTGTGTTATTTTTGGTTTATAGAAACGACCTTTGGATAAACGACGAATTTCTCCTGCAGCGACCATATTGTTGAGAATCCTATTAACAGAGGCTTGTTTACCTGAATCAATAGGAAAGTCGCTCGGCGTAAATACAAAACCGAATGGAAATCTGCCAATGGTTGTTTTTATTGTGTCGGTCATTTTTTCTCTGAATTACATTTGCAAAGATAATACAATTCTTGTTTTTACG
>JAHDRO010000156.1 GCA_018433265.1 Bacteroidales bacterium | reverse complement strand
CAGATACTGTCAATTTAAATTTCCTCGCTACTGTTTGTAATTGACAACTGTTGCCTGACTGACTCTTCATGTATTGCCTCAAGTACCCTTTTGATAAAATCAGGATCTAACTGCAGAAATTCTGCACTTGATACCTTCTGGGTTACAAGGCGTTCGTAGCGCGTCGGCTGTAAGATCTGGATCTTGTTGCTTTTCTTGCACCTCCCTATCTCTCTGGCAACCTGCATCCTTCTCGAAATCAATGTTAAAAGTCTGTCATCTATCTCATCAATCTCTCTTCGTAGCTCTTTCAATAATTCAGGGATTCCTTCATAATCTCTGATTATAATGGATGAGAGTATTGTCTTTAATTCTGACGGAGTGACTTGTTGTTCCTTATCGCTCAATGCAGAATCTGGGTCTATGTGCGATTCTATCATCAGTCCGTCAAAGCCCAGATCCATAGATTGCTGGGCTATTTGAAGTATAAGGTCACGCCTGCCTGCTATGTGGCTTGGGTCGCATAGCATCGGAACATCCGAAAGTCTGCGTTTGAGTTCAATTGGAATATACCATTGAGGAATATTCCTGTAAAGTCCTCTCTCATAAGTGCTGAATCCTCTGTGTACTGCATATATGCAACTTATCCCACTGTTTTGAAATCTCTCGATTGCTCCTATCCATAAATCCACATCGGGGTTAACCGGATTTTTAACAAGTACCGGGATATCACAACCTTTCAGTGTATCGGCTATCTCCTGAACGGCAAAAGGATTTGCGCTTGTTCTTGCGCCAATCCAGATCATATCAATGCCGGCTTTAAGAGATGCTTTAACATGAGAAGAGTTAGCAACCTCCACACAAGTAAGCAACCCTGTTTCTTTCTTGACTCTTGATAACCACTGTAAGCCAGCATTGCCTGCTCCCTCGAATGATCCAGGTTTGGAGCGAGGTTTCCAGAGGCCGGCTCTGAAAACTTGAATCCCGATTTCTTTTAGCCCTAAAGCAGTTGCAATTACCTGCTCCTCGTTTTCTGCACTGCATGGGCCGGCTATCACAAAAGGTCTGTCAGGATTCATGATTTTCATTTTTATTTTATCTTATAAATCAGCTCGTCAAGTGTTCTTTTGGGAACGTGGTGATTTTGGCTGTCATCTCTCCAATATTTGACATCTCCATTTTTCATGTCTTCAATAATTACGTTTTCTTTTGGTTTGCCAAGAGCTACAGCAAGAATTGGCTCAAGATGCTCAGGAAGTTGGAGCAACTTTGCAATAGCACCTTTCTTGAGAGAACCGACTATGCAGCCACCAAAGCCAAGATCTACAGCCTGAAGAAGAATGCTTTGTGCAAAAATTCCATTGTCACATGAATATGTAGAAGAGATTTTTTTATCATGGAGCATTATAATATATGCAGACGGTCTTTCTCCTTCCTCAGGGCCATCCCAATCAAGGAGATAACTTGCCCATGAAAGATTTTTGAAAATCGCGTCGTTCATATTTCTGTCGTTTGTTATAAAAAACTTAATAGGCTGCATGTTTCTCGAAGAAGGAGAGAGCCTTGCAGCCTCTACCATCTTGATAAGATCAGCCTCATCAATCGAAACATCCTGATAGAACCTTCTGTAACTTCTGTTTTTGGCAAATGGTATCATAATATAATTATTGATTTTATCTGTTACAAAGGAAGCCGACTAAAAAGGTATTTCAGTTCGGCTTCCTGTAATCTTTAATAGAAATGTTACTATTCTAATTGGCAACTCTCTCAAGCCATTTAACCATTGAAAGCATAACTATCATTGAGAGTCCGCATGCAATTGAAAATAACATCCAGCATGCCCATAGCGGGACAGATGTATAAAGAAGGCCACCAATGAACAAAAGAGAATTTCCTACAGCAGTAGCTGCGAGCCATGCTCCCTGCATTATACCCTGAAGATGTGGAGGAGCAACTTTAGATACAAATGACAAACCTAATGGCGAGATAAACAACTCGGCACACGTAAGAATAAAATACATGGCGATCATTACCCATGGAGTAAGTTTCATGGCATTCAGATCATTTGCAGACATACTTGCCAGCGATGATTTGTCAGGCAATGTAAGAGAAACTAAAAGCAAGAAAAGATATGCAGCACAAGCAATACCCATACCAATTCCTATCTTTCGAGGAGTTGAAGGTTCTTTCCCTTTCTTTTTAAGAGACCCAAACAGCCACATTACAACAGGTGTTAAGACAACAACAAAGAATGGGTTGACGGACTGGAAGATTTCAGCTCCCTTTAGAGATGTAAAACCAAGATCAATATTTATTGCATCTAGATTAATATAGTCACGCGCAAAATAGGTAAGAGAATAACCGTTTTGATGGAAAGAGAACCAGAAAAAGATAACAACTCCAAAAACAGCAAATAGTGCATAAATCCTTTGTTTAACTTCAGAAGCTGACATTGCAATCTCTTCTTTGGACAAATTGTGGTTCTTTTTATCTTCAGTTGAAGCTGCTTTACTAGCAGCCGGATCT
>JAHDRO010000094.1 GCA_018433265.1 Bacteroidales bacterium | reverse complement strand
GACAATTTCATAATTAACTTGAACAAGCATCAGCTAACATTTGGTACACAATCAGACTATCGAATGTTCGTAAATGGTTTTGCAAATAGCTATGCTGGTCAATGGCAATTTGCATCTCTTCAAGATTTTAAAACAGATGTTCTTGCATATAAGGCTTGGAAAGATGCTGGTTCTAATCCTGCATCCAGGCCGGGAACTACTGCGATCTATTATAAACAGACTTATAGTATGATGGACGATGGCAGCTTCCCTTTTGCAGAGGTCAATGTTATGTCTCTTGGTTTCTATGCTCAAGACAAGTGGAGCGTTAAGGATAATTTTAACATGACATTGGGTCTTAGAGTTGATGTGCCAATATTTATGACCGATCTGCCAAGAAATGAAATGCTGGAAGGTCTTACATTCCAGGGTGGAAGAAAAATAGATGTTTCAAAATATCCTTCAGCTAAGCCACTTTTCTCACCAAGACTGGGTTTCAATTGGGATGTTTTCTCCAACAAGACTCTTCAGGTCAGAGGCGGTACAGGTATTTTTTCAGGTACTCCTCCATATGTATGGCTCTCTAATCAGGCAGGCAACAATGGTATTCTTTTCGGATCAACTTTAGCTAGAGACCATGCATTTGACGGTGTAACAGAACTGCCAAAACCTACTGGTGCTACTTTACCAAAGGCCTCTATAGCCATAACCGATCCTGATTTTAAATACCCTCAGCTTTGGAAGACCAATTTGGCTGTGGATTACAAGTTTGGAAAAGGTTGGATAGCAACTGCTGAAGTGCTTTACAATAAGGACATTAATTCCATATATCACATGGATATAAATCATCCCGACCTAAATGATGCCACTAAGGTTACAAAGCTGGGAGGAGTAGATCAGAGACCATATTTCATCGATAATACACTGAATGATGCTACATATGATGTCATACTTATGACAAATACATCCAAGGGCTATTCAATTTATACAACACTTCAGTTACAACGCAATTTTACAAGTGGTCCATTAAACGGTTTGTATCTCAATGCTTCATATACATTTGGCAAGGCAAAGAGTGTGACTGACGGTTCTTCTTCAGTAGCCTCTTCAGCCTACAAATATCGTCCTGCCATCAATCCTGATGCTGAAGAGCTCGGATTTTCGGCAGGGTCATTTCCTCAAAGAATTCTTGTACAGGGATCTTACAGGAGAGAATGGGGACCAAACTTTGCTACATCAATCGGCTTAGTCTATCAAATGTATATGCCTTTCAGATATTCATACACATACAATGGTGATGTGAATAATGACACATATTCATACAATGATTTGATGTTTATTCCTGCAACAAAAGATCAGATTCGTATCAAACCTGCCACAGGCGATACTCGTACAGCAGATCAAATATGGGCAGAGATGGATGCATTCTTTGATCAGGACCCATATCTGAAACATCGAAGAGGTAAGTATTCGGAGCGTAACGGCGGAATGGCTCCTTATGTTCATTCACTTGATTTCAATATTGCTCACGATCTTATGGTTAAGCAGGCAAATGGCAAGTCACATACTTTAAGATTTTCATTTGATTTCTACAATTTCCTTAACCTTCTCAACAAGGACTGGGGAATTCAGGAAACAACAGTTTTGGGCAATCAGCAGTACCAATATCTGGTTATGACAGAGAAACCTTCTGCGGCAAATAACTATACTCCAGCTTTCTCTACAGCATTGGACAAGAACAAGCAAGTAATTACCGATACTTTCATGGATAGCGTTTCTTCTTCGTCACGATGGACTATGATGTTTGGAATAAAGTATATTTTTAACTAACATTTGACTAATATATTAAAGAGGGTCATCCAATTATTGGGGACCCTCTTTTCTATTATACTTTGGTCAAGCCAATTATGTTTCTTATATTTGTTATGATATAATTGGTTGAAATTGTGGAGCAGTGATGAAAGATGTGCGGAAGAGACAGGAATGGGGGAAAAGAGCTGAGGAGATTGCGTTGGAGTTCCTTGAGGATAAGGGGTTGACTTTTTTGGAGAAAAACTGGAGGAGTGGCCACAGGGAGATTGATCTTATCATGAAGAGTTTGGACGAGCAGGGAGACATGATTTTACACATTGTTGAGGTCAGATCGCTCAGGGAACCGGCAGTCAGGCAACCATTTGAGACTGTAGGGTTTGAAAAGCAGAGGGCAGTAATAGCAGCTGCAAGGTCGTTCATATTCAAGTTCAATTTGGATTGTGAAACTCAGTTTGACATAATTTCTGTGACGTTTGGGGAATACGGAGTAAAAATTACTTATTTCCCCGATGCTTTTAAACCAACATGGAGATAATTAGTATAATATATGAACAAAAATCATTACTGT
>JAHDRO010000099.1 GCA_018433265.1 Bacteroidales bacterium | reverse complement strand
TTGTTTGGAATTGCTATTAAATATATCTGACGGATCATCTATTCCTTCTATCACATTGAAATAGTTGTTTTCCTGATGACTGTCAGATCCGATGTCATAGTACCCGTAATCGGCATTTAATGTAACTTCATGATTATCTTTAAATATATGAGTGTAGTTTAAATTTGTATAAATGTTATTAAAATTGCTATTGCCAGCTATTGTCGTATTGTTAGTTTTAATTAAATTTCCATTTTTGTATAGTTTAGTTCCAGTAATGTCATTGTCTGTATTATCATCATTCTTGCGGTTTAAGCCACTGATAATAACGCCCATAATATTTGTTTGTTAATATAATAGTCGTGTGAGACCTTGAAATTGAATCTTTTACTGATAGATTTGTACAATGTTTCTCCTTTAAGCAATTGGGCTTCACCTAAATTTGTCTCAGAGGCGAACTTGTCGAATGATTCATCATACTTTGGGCTGTAAGTTATTGCTGTGTTGCTTTTATTTCCTCTGTAGGCCAGGTTAATTGAACTGCTGGCACTATTATACAGCTCTGATTCAAAAGGTGATATACCATAAGTAGCTCTCAGTGAACCACTGAGCCCCTTTGCGAAATTTTTCTTTGTTTTTATATTAACAATTCCACTGCTTCCTTCTGCATCATATTTTGCTGAAGGATGTGCAATAATTTCAATTTTATCAATAGTACTGCCATCTGTGCCTGAAAGAAGCGCCTCTAAATCAGTTCCTGTCAAATTTGATGGTCTATTGTCAATCCATATTTGGACAATGTTTCCGTTCAAAAGTATATTACCTGAGGGATCCACACTTATTCCTGGAGCTTTTTTCAGTATGTCAAGAGTGCTGCTACCCTGAGTTGACACGGCTTCGCTTACGTTCATGACTATTTTGTCAACCTTATGTTCGATAACTGGAATTTTTTCTGTTATAACGGCTGCTTTTAATGTTGATGCATCTGGAGCAAGCGCAATAATCCCAAGATTATTATCCGTTAAATCATCTACATTAACATTTAGGATAGTATCCTTGAATCCAATAAATGATATTTTTACCATAAATGAGTCAATTTCAACATTAGTGATTGTAAATTTACCCTCTTCGTCTGACGTTGTACCTCCTAAAATTTTTAAATTGTCGTCCTGTACACTGATAGTTGCATATGGAAGAGCTTTGCCATTTTCTTTTTCAATGATTTTACCTTTGATAATATTGTTGTCTTTTGAAGCAAAAAGATCAGGGGTAATAAGTAGTGCTATTAGTAAATAAGTTAATTTGTTAAACATAGTAGGATTTGTTTTATAGTACATTGTTAAGCATAATAATTTGTGTGTTATATGACGATAATGAATAAAGTTTGTTACACTTTTAATTAATTATCTATATCGATTTTTAACAATTCCGATGGATTTATTCCAAGTAATTTCATCCTTTTGAGAATCTTGGGCATTTCTTCCTGAATAAATTGCTGCTTCTGTACAGAAATGATTATTTCCTTTGCGTCTTTGGAGATAAAGTAGCCAACTCCACGTTTGTTGAAAATTATACCGTATGACTGCAAATAATCATAGACTCTCATTATAGTATTAGGGTTTACTCCCAATAACATTCCCAATTCTCTCACTGAGGGAATTCTCTCTTCGGGTTTCCACTCTTCACTGAGTATTTTATCACATAAATTATCTGCAATTTGAAGGTAGATTGGTTTATGTTCGTTAAACTCCATACATTAATAATATTGTTGATTTCTCATTTTAAGCAAGGTCCCGCCAAGACAGCCAGCGGGAATTATATAATAAACAATTGCTTTTGTAGTGTATAACAACAATCTGATTTTGTTTGCTTCATCATCAGAATTGTTTGCTAATAAATCACTAAGATTGTTTATCTCCATAGAAAAATTAACAGAATTGTCCACTTGACCGAAAACTAACGACTTAACTGTCGAGGCAAGAATTAGCCCTATTACTAAATATATTCCTATACCAAGCGAAATGGTTTTTGTAATCTTGCTTTTTTTAAAAAGGAAATTTCCAAATATAAAAGCCCATTGCACAATTAACACATCGTAAATTGAACTAAAACTGATTTCATTAATTTTTCCACTAAATGCAAAACCATTAAAAACGGAGGGAGTAATAATAGAAAGAACAAAGTCTGTAAGCATAAGAGTTGCTAAAATTGTGATTGGAGTGATTATAACCACGATGGTCAGCATACTAAAATATTTTTCGTAAACCGAGGTGGGTAAAAGTGCATAGTCAATCCCTTTCTTTGGATGATTGTAGCTTTTATAAAGGTTAAAAGGTGCTGCTATCATAGTTACAACCAAAATCATAATCATCATAGAAAACCTAAATGATGGTGATACACCGGAACCTCCTCTAAGAAGGATTGCAGTCAACCAGATGCCAAGAACAATGATTGATACTATTCCGGCCATTTTGAGTATTATAATTTTTCTCTCTTTTAACTCCTTTGTTAAAAGCATTGAATATCTTTTAAAGGAAAAAATCTCATTCATTGTTTTAAGTTATTTATTGAAAATTTGTTGAATTATTTTTTTGTTAGTTAAAACAGTATTAAACAGAGCTTCTATGTTTACTTTTGTTTCAATATTGTCTGTATTTGGATAAACAGAGATGTAACCTCCCAAAGATGGTTCATTATATAGAGCTTTTTCATCCAGAGATTCCCGGAATTCAAATTTAATTTTTTTACTGATCTCTTCAATTGAAGCGTTTAACAGTACATCGTTTGTGTCAAGAATAATAATTGGATCAATAAGATTTTCGAGATCTCTGACTTGATGTGTGGACAATACAATGCAACTTTCTTCAGTAGAGGCTTGAGCAATAATTTTTCTTAACTGCGTTTTTGAAGGAATATCAAGACCGTTACTTGGCTCATCCATCAATATTAGTCTGGTATTGGTTGCAAGTGCAAAAGAAATAATTGCCTTTTTTTGTTGTCCGAATGATAGTTTTGTGAATTTTGCCTTTTTATCAACTTCAAAATCGATCAATGTTTTCTCAAATTTATTTTTGTCGTATCTTGGATAAAACATTCCTCTCAAGTCTGCATATTTATAAATTTCCAAATCCATTCCTGCAAAATCCTCCGGAATGAAAAACAATTCCTGTAAGAAACTTGGTTCTCTTTTATAAGTGTAATGATCCAAAAGTGTACATGTGCCTGATGAAGGTCTTAATAAACCACTGATTATTTTAAGAAGAGTAGTCTTTCCAACCCCATTTTGCCCGAGTAAACCGTAGATTTTTCCACAGTCAAGTGTAAGACTGATTCCTTTAAATACTTCATGTTTAGAGTAACTAAAGCTTAGATTATCAATTTTTAACATAATATATTAAAATTAATTATGGTGTATTAGTGAAATAGTACACTGCAAAGGTAGTAATGATTTTATTAGTTCCAAATTTTATTTACTTTTGGATCTAATTTTTTTGATAAAGTAATTTGATGAAAATAAAAATATTGGTTTTTCTGTTTATTTTCTTTCAGACAGTCAATCTCTATGCGCAAAGGCTATATTCTAATGAAGATAAATTAAAGAAAACTCTTTATTGTCTTGCTGATGATAAAATGGCTGGGAGGGAAGCCGGGACAGAATATGAATTTAATGCTGCCGGCTATATTGTCGAGACACTTTACTCTTATGGATTCAAACCCGTTTTTAACAACAATCCGCTGGTTAAATTTAAATTGGGAAAAGGAAGAATTTCTGGAAACAATTCAATTTTGGAAATTAATGGTAAGGATTTTATTTTAAAACAGGATTTTTTTGTTCCTCCCTTTTCTTCATTATCTAATGTTTCAGGACGACTATCGACAGTGCCGGAAGCGGAATCGGTTTTGCTTTTGAAATCCTCGACTGACTCAATAAGATTGAAGGTTGCTTCATTCAGGGATCTGGGCGTAAAGTCTTTAATTTATTATTCAGGATCAGAACTTGACACTCTCAAGTATATGGAGACTGTTCCAACTTCAATACCAGTTGTTCAGGTTACCGAAGAGTGTGCCAAATT
>JAHDRO010000159.1 GCA_018433265.1 Bacteroidales bacterium | reverse complement strand
TTTTCTGAGAAGTGCTGCTCATACATTTACTACAGAAGCAATAGCAATGCTATTTGAACGCCTGTCTCGAAACCCTGAATGGATGAAACAGGCACTTGGTCTTACTCAGGAAGAAAAAGAGAATATTTCAAAAGATTGTGAAAAAGCTGCCAGATTAAAACAGCTCGTTTTCAGCCGGTGGGTTCAAGTTGTATACAGATTTGAAAAATCGATGTACGAAAATCCAGATCAGGATCTTAACAAATTGTGGTGGGATTTGGTTGAAAAATATCAGATGCTCAAAAAACCGGTAGATAGAAACTCTCCTGACTGGGCAACTAAGATACACATTGCACTTTATCCTTGTTATTATCACAATTACCAGTTAGGAGAACTGCTTGCTTCTCAAATTCATTACTATATAGTTGATAGCGTCACTAAATCAGGAGACTACAAAAATGAATGCTACATTGGCAATAAAGATATTGGCAATTGGATGAAAGAGAAGATTTTTAATGTAGGAATGAGATACGAATGGAATGACATGATTGAGAGAGCAACAGGAGAAAAACTTACTGCAAAATACTTTGCAAAACAATTTATTGATTAATTCAATATAGTATCAGGGTGTCGGAAATTATTGCTTTGACACCCTGATTTATTTTTGTTCATTCAAAAACTTTTCAATCTCGCTATCGAGATCTATCCCCTTTTTTAAATGTAGAGTTTTGAAACCCAGTGAATTAGCTGTGTTAATATTCATTTCTCCATCATCAATAAAAAGAGATTCTTCTGCCTTAATTCTTGAATCCTCCATCATTTTCAAAAATATTTCGTTGTTTGGTTTAACCATCTTCATCTGATATGAAAGATACATTTTATCAAAGCAGTCGTTCATATCAATCCCATAAGCTGAAAAAATATCTCTAACTTTACTCATTGCTATGGGATTGGTATTGCTGAGTAAAAAAACATTGTAACTCTTTTTAAGTCTCAACAACGTTTCAAACCTTTTGACAGGAATATCAGAAAGAAAGTCACCCATTGCATTGTCAATTTCATAATCCTTGACAATGTGTCCTATATGATCGCAAATTATTTCTCTAAACCTTGCTGCATCAATAGCTCCTTTTTCAAATTCAAGAAAGAAACCATCCTGAACAAAATCATTCAGAATATCATCAAAATCCTTGAAGCCTAACTTCTTAAAAGAATCTACGCAGGCCTGTCTGTCAAGAGTAATTATTACTCCTCCAAGATCAAAAACAATATTTCTAATCACAAATCCGATATTAAGGAGACAAACAATTGGGTCATCTTATCAGCGGCCCTGTTGGCAGCAGCAATTACTTCTTCCCCATCATTTACAAAATCTTCTGTAAAATCATGAGCCTCGTTTGTAATTACAGATATCCCAAAAACCGGTATGTTGCAATGTCTTGCAACAATTACTTCAGGAACAGTAGACATGCCTACTGCATCAGCACCTACTATGCCATAGAAAGCATATTCAGCAGGAGTCTCATAAGTTGGACCTGTACCTGCAAGGTAAACCCCCTTTTTTAAAGTAATGTCCAAAACGGATGCAATTTTTTCAGCTTTTCTTATTAATTCCAGGTCATATGGCCTCGTCATATCAGGAAAACGTGGACCAAATTCATCTAAATTCTTTCCAATCAATGGATTAGGCATTAAATTGATGTGATCTCTAATTATCATGAGATCACCAACTTTAAAATCATGGTTTACACCTCCTGCCGCATTTGAAACGAAAAGAGAAGAGATTCCAAGTTTTTTCATAACTCTTACCGGAAGTGTAACCTGATTCATGCTGTATCCTTCGTAATAATGGAACCTTCCCTGCATAGCAAGTACATATTTGCCACCAAGAATACCGCCAATCAAGTTCCCTTTATGACCTATGGCCGTGGACTGGGGAAAATGTGGAATTTGTGTATAGGGAATTATACATTTCTCTTCAATTATTTCTGCTAATCCTCCCAATCCACTGCCAAGAATAATACCGACTTTAGGTTTCCTGCCAGAAAGTTTATCACTAATAAAGGCTGTTGCCTCTTCAATTTGTTGAATATATTCCATAATATGAATCTATAATAGTTTTTTATACAATTTGTTAACCATTTGAATAATTTCCTCTTCCTCATCAATTTTTTTATTCTCCATTAAAATATTTCCGTCACATATTACAGTGTCAATACATGAGCTGTTAGCGGAGTATATTAGATTAGCCAAAAAATTGATATTTGGAGTATATGCAACGCTATTAACATCCACAAGTGAAAGATCAGCAAGATATCCCTCTTTTATTATTCCAGTTTCAAGACCAAGAGAAAGTCCGCCATTGAGAGTTGAAAGAGATAAAAGTTCCTCCATCGGAAGCACTGTTGGATCCTTCCGCCAGGCTTTCTGGACAAGTGCTGTAGTTTTCATGGTCTCAAGCATGTCAAGATTATTTGAAGATGCACAACCATCTGTTCCTAAAGATACGATAATCCCGGCTTCTTTGAATTCTCTATACTTGAATCTGTAGCCAGAAGCAATTTTTAAATTGGAATTTATGTTATGAATTATCTTAACTCTTCTTTTTGCAAGTATTTCGATATCTTCATCGTCTATCCAAAGACAATGGGCAGCAAGAGTCTCAGGTCCCAATGCACCAAGAGAATCCAGATATTTTGTAGGAGACATTCCATACTTTTTAAGTGAATCCAAATTTTCAGATTCTGTTTCAGAAAGGTGGAGATGAACAAGCAACCCTCTTTCTCTCGCAAAATCACTTGCCCATCTTATCATATCTTCAGAAACGCTGTAGGGAGCGTGTATGCCTACAGCAAAAATGTTTCTTTCAGGCCAATCCCTGGAAAAATCATACATCTTTTTACATTCATCCTTCATTTTTTCAGATCTAGACTTATCCATTAAATCCAAAATAACGTACGAATGAACAGATCTGAGTTTCATTTCGGCAGTTGCTCTTTGAGCAGCAGGAAGATACCAATATTGATCATTGTAGCAGGTTGTTCCTGATCTTATCATTTCCACACAAGCTAACTTTGTCCCCCAATATACAAGTTCTTCATCAAGCTTTTGTTCGGTAGGCCAGATAACATTCTGCAACCAGTCCATTAAAGACATATCCTCACCAATCCCGCGCAGAAGAGTCATGGCTGCATGTGTGTGCATATTAATAAACCCGGGAATTACATATTTTTCTTTCCCTTCAATTATTCTGTCAGCACCTTTGTCAATATGCTCCGAAATCTTTTCAATACGATTATCCTTTATAAATATATCCGTTATCTTATTGTTGTTATTGACATTTTTAATTAGTAGTGTAGACATGTTTCTTTGTTATTAGTAATGTAAAAATAATCAGTTTTTTTACTCTAACTCAAAAATCTTTTTTTAATGTCATATTCGTTTTGAAATATAAATATATAAGTCAAAATGGATTTTTATTTATAATTGCATCCTGTTAATTAATAACTCTTTCTTATTATTACCTTTGTGACAAATTTATCAACATATGATAACAAAAGAATTAATATCTCCTAAAAGCATTGTTGTTGTAGGTGGTTCGGATGAGACACAAAAGCCCGGCGGTGCAGTTCTAAGAAATCTCAGAGAATCCAATTATAAAGGAAAACTATATGTGGTTAATCCAAAGTCAGACTTCGTACAGGGAATTAAATGCCATAAAAGAGTCGAAGAGTTGCCTCAGGTAGATTTAGCAATTTTAGCCATTGCAGCCAAAATGTGTCCGGACAGTGTCGAGATATTGTGCAGCAAAAAAATGTGCAAAGCTGTCATAATATTGTCGGCAGGGTTTCATGAAGATGGGCCGGAAGGAGCAATTTTAGAAGAAAAAATTGTTGAAATAGTCAACAGAAACGGTGCATCTCTTATAGGGCCAAACTGTATAGGCGTTATGACTCCCAACTATACTGGCATATTCACAAAACCAAATCCCCCTCTTTCAGAAAATGGAGTTGACCTTATTTCCGGTTCCGGTGCTACCGTTGTTTTCATTCTCGAAACAGCCCTCCAGCTTGGCGTAAGAGTCTCATCAATTTTTTCTGTTGGCAACAGTGCCCAGACAGGTATAGAAGATGTACTCGAATACCTTGACGAAACATATATTCATAAGAAAAGCGCCCCTGTTAAGCTTCTTTACATAGAGAGCATAAGCTATCCGGAAAAATTGTTAAAACATGCCGTTTCACTTATCAATAAAGGAGCAAAAATTGCTGCAATTAAATCCGGAACAAGTGATGCCGGAAGTCGAGCAGCATCTTCACATACAGGAGCAATGGCAACTCCTGATTCTGCTGTTTCTGCCCTTTTTCAAAAAGCAGGTATTGTAAGGTGTTACAGCCGAACAGAACTTGTTACAGTAGGCGCCGTAATGCTTAATAAATTGCCCAATGGAAACAAAGTTGCTATTATAACTCATGCCGGCGGACCAGCTGTGATGTTAACAGATACTCTTTCTGAATACAATATATCAATCCCCCACATTTCAGGGGAAAAAGCCGACAATCTCCTCAAAGAGCTCTACAATGGTTCTTCAACTTCCAATCCTATTGATTTTCTTGCTACAGGTACAGCGTCACAACTTGCAAAAATCATAGATGCTTGCGAGAAAGATTTTGATGTAGATTCAATGGTTGTCATATTTGGCAACCCAGGCTTAACAAGTGTTTATGATGTTTATGAAACTTTATTCAATAAAATAAAAGAGTGTAATAAACCAATATTTTCAATACTTCCTTCAATAGTAAATGCTAAAGATGAAATTGCCAAGTTTAAGGAAATGGGTGGGATATGTTTTCCAGACGAAGTTTTATTTGGTAATGCATTGGGAAAAGTAATAAAGTCTCATAGCCCACTTTTTGACTCTCAACTTCCACCTGTCGACAAAAAAATTATTCGTGACGTAATTAAAAAAGCAGAAAACGGATATCTATCTCCTTTACAAGTTCAGACGCTGCTCGATGCTGCAGGTATTGGCAGGGTAAAAGAGATTGTTGTAGATAAAATGGATCAGCTTAGAAAAGCTGCTCTCGAGATAGGATTTCCTGTAGTAATGAAAGTTGTTGGTCCTGTTCACAAAACAGATGTAGGAGGAGTTGTTCTTAATGTGACTGACGAAGAAACGATGATTGTAGAATTTAACAGAATGATGAATATTCCTGGCACACATGCTATAATGTTGCAACCAATGCTTACCGGCATACAAATATTCATCGGCGCAAAGAGAGAGGAAAAGTTTGGTCATCTTGTAATGTGTGGTCTGGGTGGCATATTTATTGAAGTTTTAAATGACGTTCAGAGTGCATTGTCACCAGTGTCAAAGTCTGAGGCTGAAAAAATGATACGTAGTCTTAAGGGTTACAAGATGATAAAAGGAAGTAGAGGCATTGAAGGAGTTAATGAAGCCATCTTCATTGAAAATATCAGGAGAGTTTCAGCTCTTTGTAATGCAGCTCCTGAAATTTATGAAATGGATCTTAATCCTCTTCTCGGAAATTCAAAACAGATAATTGCAGTTGATGCAAGAATTAGAATCGAAAAATAAAGAAAATAATTTCCTTAGAGTTATTTGGCTGAAATTCAGGAATCTTGATCCAAAAATTCAAGGAGCCATAATTCTTATTTTGATGTTGCTGATCGGGATTATTATTCGATGGAGTTTTATAATTGAAAGTGTTATAAGAAGTTTTAATTTTTTTTCTAAGTAATTATAGCTATTTAATAATAAATTATTGCATTTTATAGCATAATTATATAGTTTTGTAAAAACAATTTTAAAAATCATAATAATATGGCATTAAAAGGAGCGATAGTAGTTGACAATGAAAAATGCAAAGGTTGCGGTGTTTGCGTTGCGAATTGTCCTACTAATGTAATTGCCTTGGCTAAAGAGGTAAACAGCAAAGGATACAACTTTGCATATATGGTATTACCAGAATCCTGTACAGGTTGCACTAATTGTGCAGCAGTATGTCCTGACAGCTGTATAACAGTATACAGAGTCAAAATTTAATGAAGTTAAAAACTAATTAATATGGCGGAAAAGATTTTAATGAAAGGCAACGAAGCCATTGCACACGCTGCAATACGTTGTGGATGTGATGGCTACTTTGGCTACCCTATTACACCTCAATCAGAGGTTATGGAGACACTTATGGAAGAAAAGCCGTGGGAAACTACAGGAATGGTTGTTCTGCAGGCGGAAAGTGAAACATCCGCAATAAATATGCTATATGGTGGAGCATGTTGTGCAAAAAGGGTCATGACCTCTTCAAGTAGTCCCGGAATCAGTTTGATGAGTGAAGGTATGAGTTATTTGGCAGGTGCCGAGTTGCCATGTCTCGTAGTTAATGTTGTGCGTGGTGGCGCAGGACTTGGAACCATTCAACCAGGACAGGGTGATTATTTCCAGGCAGTAAAAGGCGGAGGGCATGGAGATTATAAAAATATAGTTTTGTAAAAACAATTTTAAAAATCATAATAAT
>JAHDRO010000027.1 GCA_018433265.1 Bacteroidales bacterium | reverse complement strand
TTTTTTTGATATTTTTTCAAATGCCCTTTTTCAGCAATCTTTAAAAAGGATTTTCTCATTTTTTCCTGTCTTTGCACATCAAAAAATTCTTCATACATATGAAAACATCTCCTATATCTTTTACTACCCAATATAATATTACAAAAAAGTGAATATTTCTAATTATTTTAGTGTATTGAATACTTATGAATATAAATAGATTTTAGTTTACTGTCTCCATTCTTAATAAGTTGTTGCCCATTCTGTGCACACAAAAATAGCAAATACAATTTTTGTATTTGCTATATGTTTGACTTATTTTGCTTTGATATATCCTCTATTTTTACTTTTTATTTTTTCTTTCTGTAATAAGTATTCTCTAATGGATATTTGTATCTAAATATACCATCTTTCTTATAATAGGCGTTTTGTAAAGCAGGAGCCATAAGTGTTGCAACAATTTCTCCTATTCCCTTTGCTCCATAAGCTGGTTTGTCCGATGGGTTTTTCTCTATTAATTTTACTTCAATTTCTGGCATCTGATGAGCTTTAAATAACCCAAGTGTGCCTAATTTGACTTGTGGCACTCCATCTTTTAATGGAAAATCCTCAGTCAATCCATAGCCTAGACCCATGGCAATGCCGCCTTCAACTTGACCTTCTGCCCCAGTTTTATTTATGATTTTTCCTACATCATGAGCTGCAAATACTTTTACGACTTTTCCTTCTTTATCTAATACACAAATCTGTGTGGCGTAACCGTAAGCAATATGACTCACAGGATTTTCTTTTTCTGAGCCCATTGGATCAGTTTTGTAATCGAATTCTCCTTTATACTCTTTTTCGTCTAGGTCATTAAGTGTAAGTCCACTGTCTAAGTCCTCTTTTAGTTGGGTGCTCGCAATCCTAGCAGCTTCTCCTGCAAATACAGTTTGCCTTGATGCTGTGGTAGTTCCCGAATCAGGAGTATAACTTGTATCGGGATGTTCAACAACCAATTTGTCAGTTGTCAATCCCGTCGTATACGCCACTATCTCCATTAGAACTGTTTGTATTCCTTGCCCCATATCCGCAGCAGATGACCTAATATACACTTTCCCATCTTTAATTTTTAGATTACATCTTCCTGTGTCTTTTAGTCCTACACCTATCCCCGAATTTTTCATTGCGCAAGAAATTCCAACATAATAATTAGGATCATTTTCATATTTGTAGAATTCTTCTTTTAAAGCTTCCAATGTCTCAACTATGGCAGTGCCCTCATCTGCAATCTGTCCATTAGGCAGCACTTCTCCTGGTCTAATAGCATTTCTATGTCTAATTTCCCAACCAGACAATCCTGCTTTTTCTGCTAATTCATTTATCAAGCACTCTATAACTGCCACTGATTGAGTTACTCCAAATCCTCTAAATGCTCCAGCAGGTGGGTTGTTAGTATAATACGCATTTCCTTCAATATCGACATTTTGATAATTATAAGGTCCGCCCATATGTGTACAAGCCCTTTGCAATACTGGCCCACCAAGTGAAGCGTATGTTCCAGTATCTGAAGTTAGCCTAGCTTTTAAAGCTAACAATTTTCCATTTTCGTCACATGCGATTTTTGCGTATATCTTCATTGCATGTCTTTTGGGGTGATAATTAATGCTTTCTTGTCTTGTAAAAGAAACTTTGACGGGTCTCTTTGTTAAATATGCACACAATGCTGCTTGATGCTGCACGCTCATGTCTTCTTTACCACCAAATCCACCGCCTACATAAGCTGAATGAATTCTTACTTTCTCCTTTGGAATTCCTAAGTATTCACTTATTTCATTATACTCATCATAAATCCCTTGCCCTCCTGTAATTACATAAACGCCGTCTTCATATGGCATAGCAAGAGCAGTCTCAACCTCCATAAAAGCATGTTCTGTCGGAGGCAACTCAAATGTTCCTTCAGCAAAATACTTAGCTTTACTGAATTGAGCCTCTACATCTCCTCTTTTAACTTCCTCATGATCAAATAAGTTGTTTTCAGGTACTCTGAATTTCCCAAAATGCATGAATCCTTCCCCATGTACCTGATGAGCGCCTTCTTTCATTGCCTCTTCAGGGCATGTGATTGGTTTTAGTACTTCGTATTGAACTTCTACTAAATCGCACGCTTTTTGTGCTATTTCTTTTGTTTCTGCTACAACCATAGCTAAAGTGTCACCTATGCACTTTGTCTGTTCATCTACATCTATCATTCCGGGCCAGTCCTTTGCTAAATGTCCGATATATCTATTCCCCGGAATATCCTTTGCTGTGTAAACAGCAACTACGCCCTCTAGCTGTTTTGCTTTTGAGGTATCGATTGACAGTATTTTAGCCCTAGCATATTTAGTAAACACATTTTTGCCATATAACATGCCATCTACATAATAATCATCTACATATTTCCCTGTACCAAGTACTTTATCTTCTACATCTACTCTCTTTACTACTTCTCCTAATCTAATTGTATTGTCAAATGCAGGAATTTCTGTATTTTCTCTCAACATCTTTGCTGCTAATAATATTCCTTCTTCGATTTTTTTGTAACCTGTGCACCTGCAAATATTTGTCTTTATAGCCATCTTTACATCTTCTTTTGTTGGATCAGGGTTTTTATCAATCAGGCACTTACCTGCTATAACCATTCCGGGTATGCAAAATCCACATTGAACCGCACCCACTTTCCCAAAAGCATATACAAAGACATCTCTCTCTCTTTGTGTAAAGCCTTCAATTGTCTGTATTTTTTTGTTCTCCAATCTGGACAATTTTTGTATGCATGCTCTTTGAGCTTTTCCATCAATTATAACCGTGCATGTACCACAAGCGCCTTCCTTGCATCCATCCTTTACAGATGTGATCTTAAGCACGTCTCTTAAATAATCTATAAGGAGCATATCTTCTTTGACATTGTAAATATTATCATTAATGTTTAGAGTATACATTTTTTACCTCATTCCTTTATTTCTTTATCATTTAATAGAAAATTGTCATCTAATTTCAGACTTCTTTGAATGAATTTTCCCGTCTTCAATTCATCACATATTTCGCCATTTTCCACAACAATCTCACCTCTTAAAAACACCTTGTCTACTTTAAAATGCGATTCAAATCCCTCATAAACAGTATAATCAGACTTAGAATGACGGTTTGATTTTTCAATAATATACCTTTGTTTTTTTAATATAGTTATATCTGCATAGTTTCCTATGTTTATGCTCCCTTTATTTTTGATGCCAAATATTTTAGAAGGATTCAAGCACAATCTTTCAATTAAAGTGTTTAGAGAAATCCCTCTCTTTACTCCTTCTGTCAGAATCACTTCTATCCTTTCTTCAACACCACCTACTCCACCAGGAGCTAGTCTAAAATCATCTTTAGCAATCAGCTTTTCATCAAGCATAAAAGGACAATGGTCCGTCGCTATAACATCTATATCTTTATTTTTAATCCCGCTCCAAAGTGCTTCAATATCTTCTTTTGTCCTTAAAGGCGGAGCCATTATGTATTTTACGCCTTCATTGTCTTTTCTATCGTAATTTTCCATGTCTAAAGTTAAATATTGAGTACAGGTTTCACCGTATATATTCTTAGCTCCATTTCTTCTTGCATTAATTATCTCGCTTAAACCCTCTTTAGTGGATACATGGACAAAATACAAATTGGGATACCCTGCTATTTCAGAAAGTGAAATCATCCTATTTATAGCTTCGCTTTCTGATACATTAGGTCTTGAAAGGGCATGGTATATAGGTTTTCTGTATCCATTGTCGCCAAAATACTGTCTTAAATATGTCACTATTCCATGATTTTCGGCATGCACCGCTATAGTCGCTTGCAATTCTCTAGCCATATTCAAGACTCTCAGTATTTCTTCATCGGACAATCTGTTGTCGTAAGTCATATAGATTTTAAAACTCGTTATGCCTTCTTCCACCAATTTTTTCATCTCTTCAAAAGTGCTTTCATTCACATGTTGAATGACGCCGTGAAATGAATAATCGCAAAGACTTTTGCCATCTGCTAGTTTGTGATATCGATCTATCATAAAGTTTAATTCACAATTTTTTGGTCCAAATGCAATATGATCTACAATTGTAGCAGTCCCT
>JAHDRO010000327.1 GCA_018433265.1 Bacteroidales bacterium | reverse complement strand
TATTTTGAGTTATATACATCTAATTAATGAATATATACCCAAAATGGGGGGAATCCAGCCATTTCAATATATAAAATGTAGTATTAATGCGAGTTGTAGAGTTCTGCAACGAGCTAATTATAACAGAAAAAGGGGGGTCATTGTTTTTTATTTTATAAAAATGATGTAACCCTTAATAATATAAGGTTTTAAATAAAAAAAAGGAGTGTCTTATTGACACTACCTGATTGAATGGGGGGGAATGAAAATAAACGATAGTTTTTATGTAGTGACCAACAATCCTCTTTTTTTTGAGTCTGAGTTCAGAATATTCAGAACAGAAAGGATAGACGGAACCTTTGAGGATGTACTTCTTAAGGTGAGAGATATGATCCACCAGGGACATGAACTCATAAGTCATCCACTGGGAGCCAGTATAAGGATGATGTACTCTCCTTACAGATCAGTTCTTGTAGGAGAAAAAATGGATACGCTTAATGGTGTCTTTGCAGAGGTTATAGAAAGCAGCATTGAGACGTACAGAAAGAACACTGAGCATAGAATAATCGACCATAAGAATGAAAAAGATTATGCTCTCATAGACAAGCATCTGCTTCTGGAAGCTATAAAGGAACATGAGAGTCTGAAGATGGTTAAAGAAAATTTGGAGGTGTAAAAATGAAGCTGGAATTAAGAAAGGTAAAGGTCAAGGACATCGTACTTGGGGATCAAATGAAGTTTGCCGATGGTGTTCTTACAGTGGATGTGAATGGACTTATCGCAGCTTTGAAGGATGATGTAAACGTAAAGGAAATCAAGATCGATCTGGCAAAGCCAGGAGATAAGACGAGAATTATCCCTGTTAAGGACGTAATCGAGCCAAGAGTTAAGGTCGAGGGGAAAGGGAATGGTTTCCCGGGAGTTACTACACCTATTGAACAACTGGGCTCTGGAGCAGTCAATGTTCTTGACGGAGCAGCAGTTGTTACCATAGGAGATATTGTAGGATTCCAGGAAGGTGTAGTTGATATGTGGGGAGAAGGTGCAAAATGGACTCCTTTCTCGAAGACTATGAATATTGTGGTTGATATAATCCCGGCTGATGGACTGGACCCACATACTCACGAAACAACTGTAAGACTTGCAGGTCTTAAGGCAGCAGAGCTTATCGGCTATGCAGCTAAGGATGCCGTTGCTGATGAGGTAGAGGTATTCGAAATGGGAAGCATTTTTGAAGAGACTGAAAAGTACCCTGATCTTCCTAAAGTAGTATATGTAGAGATGCTTATCTCTCAAGGGCTGCTTCATGACGGTTACATCTATGGAGTAAACAGCCAGCAGATACTACCTACTATGATACACCCAAATGAAGAGATTGATGGAGCTGTTATAAGCGGAAACTGCGTTGCTGCATGTGATAAGATCACTACCTACCAGCACCAGAACAACTCAGCTATTCTGGATCTTTACAACAGACATGGGAAAGACATTAACTTCCTGGGAGTAATCCTTACGCCTGAGCTTACGACACTTGCAGGAAAATTCAGGACCTGTGACTATACAGCAAAGCTTTGTAAGAGCCTTGGAGCAGATGGAGTCATAGTATCTGAGGAAGGATACGGAAATCCGGACTCAGATTTGTTGATGATCTGCAAGAGACTTGAGAGTGAAGGAATAAAGACTGTACTTATAACTGACGAGTGTTCAGGCTGGGATGGAATGAGCCAGCCATTGGCAAATAATACACCTGAGGCAGTAGCAGTAGTTTCAGCAGGATATGTAAGCCACGTCGTTGAGCTTCCCCCAGCTGACAAGGTTATCGGAAATGCTAAGGCAATCGCAACACTTGCAGGTGGCTGGGAAGGATGTCTGAGTGAAGACGGCAGCATGAAGTGCGAGCTTAATGCAGTCATAGGTGCTACTTCTGAAATCGGCTATCACAATCTAACAGTGAAGCTGTATTAGAAAGGGAGGTTAGAGAAATGTCATATAAAATTCTGTACTATGTAAACCAGTTCTTTGGACAGGTAGGCGGAGAGGAGCAGGCAGGTATAGCTCCATTCTACAAGGAGGAAAAAATTGGACCTGCAATGGGCTTTGAGCAGCTCCTGAAAGGAGAAGCGCAGGTAGTTGGAACTATCGTTTGTGGTGATAACTACTTCAATGAGAATACCGAGGAATCATTAAAATTCATTTACGACACTATCGCTGCGGTCAAACCGGATATGGTAGTAGCAGGACCGGCATTCAATGCAGGAAGATACGGTATGGCCTGCGCAGGAGTTGCCAATGCAGTAATAGATAAACTAGGAATACCTGTAGTTACTGGTATGTATCATGAAAACCCTGGTGTTGACCAATGCAAGGCTAAGGCTATCATAGCTGAAGTTACCGACTCAGCAGCAGGTATGAGAACGGCGCTTCCTGTAATGGCAAAAATAGCACTTAAGCTTCTTAAGAAGGAAGAACTTGGAACTCCGAAGGAAGAAGGTTATATAGCTCAAGGGAAGAGACTTACAGTTTTTGCTGACAAAAGGGGCTCAGAAAGAGCAGTAGAAATGCTCATAGCAAGATTCAAGGGTGAGGAGTTTGAAACAGAGCTGCCAATGCCGGTATTTGATAAAGTTGCACCAGCTGCTGCAATCAAGGATCTTTCAAAGGCCAAGATCGCTCTTGTAACAAGCGGCGGAATAGTACCGATTGGAAACCCTGACAGAATCCAATCAGCAAGTGCACAAAAATGGGGTAAATACAACGTTTCAGATATTAGTGAACTGACTGGTGGATACTACACAATTCACGGTGGTTATGACCCGGTTTATGCAAATGAGGTACCAGATAGAGTTGCACCTCTTGATATGCTTAAGAAATTCGAAAAGGAAGGACTTATCGGAGAAGTATATGAGTACTTCTATACTACTACTGGAACTGGAACATCAGTTGGAAATGCGATCCAGTTTGGTAAGGAAATAGGCAAAGAGCTTAAGGAAGCTGGAGTGGACGGGGTTATCCTCACATCAACCTGAGGCACCTGTACTCGTTGCGGTGCAACGATGGTAAAAGAAATCGAAAGATATGGCATCCCAATAGTTCACATGTCAACTATAACAACCATATCTGAATCTGTAGGAGCAAACAGGATAGTGCCTACAATAGCAATACCATATCCTGTAGGTAATCCGAGCCTTTCAAAGGATGTTGAAACGGATATGAGAGAAAAGCTTGTAAAGAGAGCACTCACAGCGCTGTCCACTGAAGTGACCGAGGTTTCATACTTCTAAATCCGGAGATGCGAAAGCCTCTCTGGGAATAAATCAAGATAGGAGCATTGATATGGAAAAAAACGTAAGATGGAAGAAAGTTATTTCATATGCCGGAGCGTTTATTGCTTTTCTAATCGGTTCAGGCTTCGCTACAGGGCAGGAGGTCATTCAATACTTCAGTTCCTACGGAACAATGGGAATAGTGGGTATTCTGGTTGTTTTTATTCTATTCCTCTATGTGGGCGCAGATTTTATGCTGACAGGTCATGAAAAGAGGTTCGAGCATGGAAACGACATATACAGGTACTATTGTGGAAATATAATCGGTACATTCTACGATTACTTCTCCATAGCCTTCATATTCATGTCCTTTGTAGTTATGATAGGCGGTGCAGGAGCAACTATAAATCAGCAATACGGTCTCCCCGTTTGGGTAGGCGGTATCCTAATGGGAATTCTCGCAGTTTCTACAGTGATCTTTGGACTTGGAAGGATAGTAGATGTAATCGGCAAGATCGGTCCAGGGATAGTTGTGTTGACAATATTCCTTGGTATATCAGCGATAATTAAGAATCCTTCCGGACTTGCAAAGGCTGACGAAATAATTCCAACACTTGACCTTATGAAGGCATCGTCAAACTGGTTCTATGCTGCTGGGTCTTATGTAGGCTTCTGTATGCTTTGGCTGGCATCATTCATGGCTTCCCTTGGGAAGGACTCGATCAGCAAGAAGGAAGCCCTGATGGGATCATCATTTGGGGCTTTGGGCTTCAGCTTTGGCCTTGCGATCATAGCGCTGGGAATAATGGCAAATATCGAGCAGCTTGCAGGGACAATGGTTCCATCACTTATCCTGGCACAAAACATATCACCGGTCATGGCATTTATCTTCTCATTGATCGTAGTTGCAGGCATATATACGACATCAGTTCCTTTACTATGGCAGGTAGTTGCAAGATTTGCTGAGGAGAAGACAAAAAAATTCAGAATACTGTCAGTTGTTTTAGCAGCAGTTGGTGTATTCGTAGGGCTTTTGGTCCCATTCAACAGGCTTGTAAATATTATATATGTAATAAACGGATATGTCGGGATACTGCTACTAGTATTTATGATAATAAAAAGAGTAAGAGTCTCTGTTTTGAAGGGGAGTACCCTGAAACAGAACGCATGATTCTATTAAGCCTGAGGGAAGCACCTCAGGCTATTTTTTTACCTCAAATCCTTCTCAACCCATACAAACACTGGTATAATAATTTGGTGATACGAAATATCCTTGAGGGGGGAGTAAAGCTTGAAGAGCAGCAGAAAAGAACTGATTCTAAACGGAAACATCTATAGGGTGCTCCTCACTCTTTCAATTCCCCTAATGGTAAACAGTATGATCCAAACGATGTACAATTTGGTGGATGGTATATGGGTCAGCAAGAGATCCTCGGTACATTTCGCAGCAACTTCATTCGTCTTTCCAGTAAATTTTCTCTTTATTGCACTTGGTATTGGACTTTCCGTAGCTGGAACGTCAATACTCTCCCAGCTTGTGGGAGCTGGCAGGGAAGAGCTAGGCAGGAGATACACAACACGGATAATAGCAGCCTCCGTGCTGCTTTCAGTTGTTTTTGCTATAATTGGAGTGATACTAAGTCCTTTTATCGTCAAGTCCATGGGAGGCACAGGTGATAACCTTAAATATGGGAACATCTACCTAAGGATCACTTTTTTGGAGTTGCCCTTCATATTTCTTTTCTTCAGCATCAACTCAATAAAAAATGCTCAGGGAGATACTCTCACTCCTACTATCTTAAGTGGCATATCGGCTCTTATGAACATGGTTCTGGACCCAATCTTTATCTTCACCTTTGGGTGGGGTGTTGCGGGAGCTGCATGGGCTACTGTTCTCTCCAGAGCTCTTCTTGCCGGTTATGGAGCGAAGCTG
>JAHDRO010000318.1 GCA_018433265.1 Bacteroidales bacterium | reverse complement strand
GTTCGTCAAGCCACGATTTCGCTATTGCTTCCTCTCCCCCACACCTCACGATGTGAAACTTGCAAGTTGCTATCGGGTTCGTTGGTAACTACGCCCCTTAGGACTTTCACCTTAGACATATGACATGCCCGTCAAACTAAATAAAGCCTTTGAGTTTCCTCAAAGGCTTTTAAACTATATACTCTATTGAATTCTATCTAATATTACATTTAAGTCTTCTACTGGTCTTACTACTTCCCATGCCGAACCATCGTCTGATACCTTCAACAATGACATCGACTGAGTTCCTAGTCTCTTGCCATCTGCGAAGTTTACTGTTCCTCCCATAGGGATTTTAAATGGCTCTTTTTCCATTCCATTTATATAATTTTCCCAATTTAATGTTTCTCCTTCAACTCTTCTCAACCCTTCTACGAAGAAATATCCAGCAATCCAACCAGCCATTGAAAATGCGTTAGCAGCGTATTCAGGTTTGCCAAAGTTTGTCATTCCTTGTACAAATTCATCTACTTCTTCTTGATTGCTTAAATCTACCCATGCATTTGAATATATAGGGAATTTATTTGCAGTATTTGCATAATCAGCTTGGAAATTTGCTATTGTAGTAGCATCAGCATTTGAATATGTTGTAAATACTGGTTTGTTTACTCCTTGTGCTATTAGTCCTTTTATGATTGTTGGAAGTGTAGCTTGAATGGATGCTGCAACTATTACATCAACATTTTCATTTTTCATTTTTAGTGCTTGACTTGATACATCAGTTGCTCCAGGATTTACTTGTTCTTTTACAACAGTATAATCAGCGCCTAACTTTTCTACTTGATTTTCAACTCCTGCTAATAAGTCTTTTCCAGCGTCATCATTTGTATAAATTACGCCGATTTTTTTAGCATTATGTTCTTCTATTGCTCTAGCTACAATCAATCTACCTTCAGTTACATAAATTGGTTGCACTGGAAATAATCCTTTTCCTTTTTCAATACTTGTAGCATCTTCATTGTAAAGAGCTGCTATGCCAGCTGCAAAATAAACTGCGGGTATCCCTGTTTCTTTTAATAAATCCAAAGTTGCACCTATCGTAGGTGTTCCAAAATGACCTACAATTGCAAAAACTTTATCATCATTTATCAATTGTTCTGTAAATGTTGTCGCCTTTATTGGATCAAATTCATCATCATAATGAACGAATTCAATCTTTCTTCCATCTACTCCGCCTGCATCATTTACCATCTTGAAATACGCTTCTATACCTGCATTAAAAGGAACCCCTACTGCTGCAAAAGCACCAGATGTTGCTGCTGTATTTCCAACTTTTACTGTAGTGTCTGTGACCCCTTGTGCAATTTCATTGCTTGTAGTACATCCTGCCAAGGTTGATATAAGCATAGCTAAAACTAGCATAATAGATATTCTTTTTTTCATTTTGTTCCCTCCTAGTTAATTTTTTCCTCCCAAATAAACTTCGATCAATGAACTGTCGTTTCTTAGCTCCTCAGCACTCCCTTCCATGCTGATTTTACCTACTTCTAAAACATAAGCATAATCAGCTATTTTTAATGTTTGCAATGCATTTTGCTCTACTATTAATACAGTTGTACCGTCTTTTCTTATCTCTTCGATGATGTGAAATATATTTTTTACAATCAAAGGTGCAAGACCTAGAGATGGCTC
>JAHDRO010000142.1 GCA_018433265.1 Bacteroidales bacterium | reverse complement strand
GGGTGGAATGAAACAAAAACTCGCTTTGTGCTGTGCCTTGATCCATAAGCCTAAAGTCTTGTTTTTGGACGAACCCACAACGGGTGTTGACCCTGTTTCCCGAAAGGAATTTTGGGAAATGCTTAAACGCCTCAGAGAAAAAGGGATTACCATTTTGGTTTCAACGCCTTATATGGATGAAGCCGCTTTGTGCAACCGTATTGCACTGGTTCAGGACGGAACAATCCTTGAAATTGATACGCCTCAAAATATTGTGGCCAACCATAACAGGAAGATATTCAACATCAGCAGTGCTGACACTTACAAGCTTATTCAAGATCTGAAAAAATATCCTAGCAGTCGCAGTGTGTATGCTTTTGGTGAATTTATCCATTATACAGACACGCAAAGTGCATTTAATCCCGAAGATTTAAGGAACTATTTGATAGAAAACAACCACCATCAAATAGATATTCACCCTACTGTGGCGACTATTGAAGATGTGTTTATGGATTTGGCTACGTCAACGCAATCGGTCTAAAAATGGAAAAAGAAAAGATAATAGAAGTAAAAAACCTGACCAAGAAATTTGGAGAATTTGCTGCGGTAAACAGTATTTCTTTTGAAGTGTATAAAGGTGAGATTTTCGGTTTTCTGGGTGCCAATGGTGCGGGGAAAACCACCGCTATGAAAATGCTGATTGGGATTTCTACGCCTACAGCAGGCACGGCGGTTGTGGGTGGTTTGGATGTATTTACACAGGCTGATTTGGTGAAGAAGAACATCGGTTATATGAGTCAAAAGTTTTCTATGTATGACGACTTGACCATCAAAGAGAACATTACTTTTTTTGGAGGCATTTATGGTCTTACAAGAAAACAAATCAAAGAAAAAGCAAGAAAACTCATAGAAGATTTACACCTGCAAAAAGTAGCGAATCAACTTGTTGGTTCTTTGCCCTTGGGTTGGAAACAGAAGTTGGCCTTCTCAGTAGCTTTGCTTCACGAACCCAAGATTGTGTTTTTAGATGAACCCACCGGAGGTGTCGACCCGATTACCAGAAGACAGTTTTGGGAGCTCATTTATGCCGAAGCCAACAAAGGAACCACCATTTTCGTCACCACGCATTATATGGATGAAGCAGAATATTGCAACCGTGTTTCCATTATGGTCGAAGGAAGAATTGAAGCATTGGATACACCAAAAAAATTAAAAGAACAGTTCAAAGTCGATTCTATGAACGATGTTTTTTTGAAGTTGGCGCGAAATATAGAATAATAAAATGATCATGAAAAGATTTGTTGGTTTTGTAAGAAAAGAATTCTATCACATCTTCCGTGATAAACGCTCGATGTTTATCCTTTTTGGAATGCCCATAGCCCAGATTATGTTGTTTGGGTTTGCCATTACCAATGAAATAAACAATGTCAATATTGCTATTTTAAACAAATCAAAGGACGTTGAGACGACTCAAATCATCAACAAAATAAACGCTTCCAAACACTTCAAAATAGAAGAAGAAATTCGCAATGAAAATCAAATTGAAACCATTTTCAAAAAAGGCAAAATAAAGGCGGTACTAGTCTTTGAAAAAGATTTTGCCAAAAATCTACAAACACAAAAGAAGGGAAATATTCAGGTAATCTCTGATGCAACGGATCCAAATACGGCAAATACGATTACCAATTATACCCAAGCGATTCTGCAAAACTACCAACAAGAACTCAACAACGGAAACTCAAGTTCGTACCAAATTCAGGTGCAATCGCAAATGTATTACAACCCCGAACTCAAGAGTGTTTTCAATTTCGTACCCGGCGTAATGACCGTCATTTTGATGCTGGTTTCGGCAATGATGACCTCGATTTCCATCACGCGCGAAAAAGAATTAGGGACTATGGAGATTCTATTGGTATCTCCGCTTAAGCCCTTCTTAGTGATTATCGGTAAAGTTTTTCCGTATATATTCTTATCCATTATCAATGCGATTGTCATTATCATATTGAGTATTTTCATATTTGACGTTCCTGTTCAAGGGAGTTTATTCCTTTTAGGGGTGTAAAGCATTTTGTTTATCATCACTTCTTTTGCTCTTGGTGTATTGATATCGACCCTGGCAAAAACCCAACAAGCTGCACTGATGATATCACTTATGGGACTGATGCTTCCGGTAATTCTACTCTCTGGATTTATCTTCCCCTTATCGAGTATGCCATTACCACTGCAATATATCAGTAATGTTATTCCGGCAAAATGGTTCATCATCATCCTTAAAGGAGTGATGCTTAAAGGTGTCGGGATTTCGGTTTTATGGAAAGAAACATTAATTCTTGTCGTTATGTCCTTGTTTTTTATAGCGCTAAGTATCAAGAAATATAAAATTCGATTAGAATAATTTTCAAGATTTTTAGGCTAAAAGAGATCTTGTTACTAAAATAGAAAATTAAGAAATGAAGACCATTCTATATATCGTCCAAAAAGAATTCAGGCAAATCATGCGGAACAAAGGCATGTTGCCCATCATATTCGTTTTGCCCCTGATACAACTTTTGATTCTCTCTAATGCCGCTACTTTTGAGGTCAAAAACATTCAGTTTTCCTATGTGGACAATGACAAGTCAACCGCTTCAAGAGCACTTATCGATAAGTTCAGCGCTTCTACTTATTTTAATGTTCAACGCGGTTTCCCTTCCAAAAAGATTGCTGATAAAGCGATGGAAAAAGGAGAAGTCGAGGTTGTTTTGGAAATTCCAAGGCATTTTGAAAGAAACCTTGTGAGAGATAAAAAAACAGATTTAGCCGTTTATATCAATGCGATTGACGGTGCCAAAGCAGGCGTAGAAAATGTGTATGTCAATCAAATTATCGGGAGTTATAATCAGCATATTTTGCTAAACGCTTACCAACAAGACGGACAACTTTTCAGACCTATGAATATAGAGGCTATCCCTTCATTTTGGTATAACAGCACGCTAAATTATAAGACTTATATGGTGCCGGGAATATTGGTATTGCTAGTCACCATGCTCTCACTTTTTCTATCCGGAATGAACATTGTGAGGGAAAAAGAAATAGGAACATTGGAACAGATCAACGTTACGCCTATTAAAAAGCATCAATTTATTATCGGGAAACTTTTCCCTTTCTGGGTATTAGGAATAGTCATCCTTACGGTTGGGCTGCTGATTTCCAAACTTATTTTCAATGTGCCCATTATCGGAAATATCGCTCTGATTTATCTTT
>JAHDRO010000345.1 GCA_018433265.1 Bacteroidales bacterium | reverse complement strand
TTATGTTTACGCTCAAACAATGGGAGAAAGGACTCAGTACGGACTTGTTGTTGGAGCCAACGTTGATGACTACCTTACAGGAAAGATCAAAAAGCACGAACTTACTAGGAAAGATAAAGAAGAAGACCGAATGATTCATGTTCGCATTCAGAATGCCAATCTTGAACCAGTTTTCTTTGCATATCCCGACAATGAAGAGATTAACAAAACGGTATCGGAAATTGTCAAGCGTACACCTGAATACGATTTTGTAGCAGAAGATGGTTTTGGACACAAGTTCTGGCTAATAGAAGACAATACAACTATCAAAAGAATAACTGATCTATTCTCTGACATACCGGCATTTTACGTTGCCGACGGACATCACAGAACAGCAGCTGCAGCACTCGTTGGTGAGGAAAAGAGAAGGAACAATCCACACCATACAGGAAATGAAGAATATAATTATTTCCTCGCCGTCGTCTTTCCGGAAAGCCATCTTAAAATAATGGACTATAATCGTGTAGTTAAAGACCTTAACGGTATGACGTCTTCTGAGTTCGTTGAAAAGCTTAAAAATGATTTCACAGTCGAGAAAAAAGGAAATGAAATATACAGACCCGACACGCTTCACAATTTTTCCATGTATATTGATGGTTGCTGGTATTCCCTCACAGCAAAACCCGGAAAATTTGATGAGAATGATCCTGTCGGAGTGCTCGATGTCACAATTATTTCAAATCTTGTGTTCGACAAGCTTTTGGATATTAAAGATCTGAGAACATCAAAACGTATTGACTTCATCGGAGGTATCCGAGGTTTAGGTGAGCTGAAGAAACGCGTTGACTCAGGTAAAATGGCTGCTGCCTTTGCTTTATATCCTGTATCTATGAGACAGCTTATCGATATAGCAGATACTGGCAATATAATGCCGCCAAAGACAACCTGGTTCGAGCCAAAACTGAGAAGCGGGCTTACTATTCACAAGCTTAGCTGATTCTATGAACTGAGAGACATTTCCTTAGAAAAACCAGAAAACTGCATATAAGAAAAACAGCAATAGTCATGCCGGCCAGATAGGGGACTATCAATATTCCGAGTTTGTTTATGTCAAAGAAGGGATAGAGATAGTCCTCTTTCATTATTGCAAGGTATAAGCCCCAGAACATAAAAACAAACGGATATATAATCCAGCTCCATATATAACTATACTGTAATTCCCTCTCTTCAAAAACAATCCAATATAAGAACATCAGTGATGGTACGAGATAATGCAAAAGATCAGATGCAACTCTCTGCAGGCCCTGAGCGTTTGAAGTCGGGGCCAATATAATCAGGAATGTAATTCCCGTAAGCATTATATATGAGGTGACAGGTGTAAGGGCTCTTTTAAACCACTCTTTTTCCGTCATTGATCTGAAATTGATGAGTGCCAGGAGCGCGTAAAGCATGACCAGAGCATTCGATTGCAAAGTGAAGTATTTGAATATTGAAAGTCCCTCCCAGATTCCACCTTCAGCAGAGTTTACATAAATATCAATCCCTATTCCCTGGACGGTAGTAATTAAAACCAGAGCCAGTATAAGTTTCTTTAAATCTTTCTTTCTCATGTTACAATTTTAGAAAATTTTTTTATATCCAAGTTTAAAATATCATTTTTTTATTGTAGCTTTGCACCGAAAGAGTGTTATTCATCAATTCAAAAGTTTATGTTTTTACTGATTTTTTAGTTTATTAATAGACATTAATATCTATAACACTCACATTATTATTATTTTATATTAAAGTTTATTTAATGAACATTTTTATTTCAAATCTGAGTTACAGCGTAAAAGACGCTGAGCTCAACCAATTATTCAGCGAGTTCGGTGAAATCAGCTCTGCTAAAGTTATCATGGACAGAGAAACCGGCAGATCAAGAGGATTCGGCTTCGTAGATATGCAAGACGAAGAAGCTGGACAAAAAGCAATCAACGAACTTAACGGATGCGAGTATGACGGCAAAGTTATCAATGTAAATGTTGCTAAACCAAAAGAGAACAGAGACAACAGCCGTGGCGGTTACAACCGTGGCGGTGGAAACGATAGAAGAGGCGGATACGAAAACAGAAGACGTTATTAATCTGTCAAAAAACCAATGCATAAAACAAGAGGCTGTCTAAAAAGTACTAGGCAGCTTCTTTTTTTATTCCATCCAAAGAATTAAATCGGCACTGTCCAGAATTTTGTGTAAACGATAATTGAGGTTTCATAATTACAATAAAATTCTGTTATCAAATATAAGAATAAACTGATTCAGGACTATCGCCCAGTTTTTAATTGGCATAGTCCATTTTTTTTCAATCTCAT
>JAHDRO010000061.1 GCA_018433265.1 Bacteroidales bacterium | reverse complement strand
TATTTCACGAAGAAGTTTTCTGAAGAGTTCTGTAGTAGCAGGAGCTGCTTTGGGATTAGGCTTTTACGATTCCAAAAAGATTGGAGTCAAAAGTCAGTTTGATGCGATTATTTCCAATGGAGTTATCTATGTGGGCGATGGTTCTTCTCCATTTAAAGGCTCTATAGGAATTAAAAATGGAAAAATCGCGGCTATCGGAGATATTGGGGACAGTGCAGACAGTATTGTTAATGCCGAAGAAATGGCTGTTTCTCCGGGGTTTGTAGATATTCACTCTCATACTGATGGGAATATCAGATATGCGAAATTAGGAGATAGTAAAATTTATCAAGGGATTACTACCGATGTAAGTGGAAACTGCGGAGATAGCGTTTTCCCTCTTGGGGGGTGGAAAAGCATTTCTGATTTCAATAATGAGATGGAAAAGATGGGAATAGGGGTTAACATAAGAAGTTTCATAGGACAGGGCACGTTGAGACATGTTGTTATAGGAGATAATAATGTTCCGGCCACTAAAGATCATATTAAGAGGATGAAATATCTTCTCGAGGAAGAACTTGAAAAAGGAGCAATAGGATTGACATGCGGGCTTGAATATACACCCGGTTCATATGCTTCGGACGATGAAATCGTAGAGTTGTTGAAAGTGGTTGCTAAACACGACAAAACATTTGCAATTCATATGCGCAATGAAGATGACAGAGTTGAAGAAGCTGTTGCAGAAAGCATTGACATGGCAAGACGTGCAAAAGTAAGATTACAGATATCGCATCTTAAGACTCAAAATGTTGCTAACTGGCACAAAGCGCCCAAACTTATTAAACAAATAGAAGATGCAAGAGCATCAGGAATAGATATAGCCTTTGACCGTTATCCATATACGGCTTTTTCAACCGGAATGTCTGTTTTTATTCCTTTGGATTATCGTCAGGGCTCTACAGATGAGATAATTGCCCGTTTAAAAGACGATAAGCAGTCTAAAGAAATTGCAAAATATTTAAACAATAAACTTGAAAAACTGGGCGGAGCTAAGAATGTTATGGTAACGTCAGCACGTTTGGCGGAGAATAGACAATTTGTTGGACGTAATGTCGAAGAATGCGCTGCCATGACAAATCTTTCTCCATGGGAGTTTATGCGAAAAATACTTATAGATGAGCGCCTTGTCGTGGACATAGTTGGGTTTGCGATGAACGAAGACAATTTAAAGATGTTTTTATCCCATCCTATGGGAATGCCTATTACAGACTGCAGTGCTTATTCTCCTGTGGGGAAACTTGGAGAGAATATGCCTCATCCCAGAGCATATGGTTCTTTTCCAAGATTTGTTGGCAAGTATTGTCGAGACGAAAATCTTATGGATTTAAGTTCAGCTGTCAGAAAATGTACATCTCTTCCTGCGTCGAGAATAGGATTAAAGGAGAGAGGCCTGCTAAAGGTTGGCTATTATGCAGACATTTTGGTATTCAATCCCCTGACAATCATCGATAAGGCCACTTATTCAGAGCCTCACCAATTTGCTGCAGGCATTAATCACATTTTTGTCAACGGAGTTTGGACAATAGCCAATGGAGTACCTACAGGGAAACTTGGCGGAAGAACAAGTTAATCTCAATCTTCTCTTAGAGTTTCATTTTTTTCAAAAGCATCAACAATTTTTGAAACGAGGGGATGCCTGACAATATCTCCTCTATCGAAGTTAATTATTGACACGCCTTTAATATGTTCACACAGCCCGGCACCTTTAAGTAATCCTGAGTCGGCTCGTCTTGGAAGGTCAATTTGTGTGGCATCGCCGGTAACGATAAATTTTGAATCAAAGCCCATTCTTGTAAGGAACATTTTAAGCTGTCCTAAAGTTGTATTCTGTGCTTCGTCAAGTATTACGAATGCATTTTCAAGAGTTCTTCCTCTCATATATGCGAGAGGAGCTATTTGTATAACACCATCCTCCATGAGAGTTTCAAGTTTTTTTGTGGGAAGCATGTCTCTTAAAGCATCATAAAGCGGCTGTAAATAGGGGTCAAGCTTCTCCTTCATATCACCGGGAAGAAAACCGAGTCTTTCACCTGCTTCAACAGCAGGCCTTGTAAGCACCAATCTTCTCACTTCACGATTTTTGAGTGCTCTTACGGCAAGAGCAATTGCTGTATATGTTTTTCCTGTTCCGGCAGGACCTATAGCAAAAATAAGATCATTTTTTTCATATTCTTCTACTAGCCGAATCTGATTTTTAGTCCTTGCCCTGATAATTTTGCCGTCTGTCCCATAAACGATTATATTGCTAAAATCTGTTTGTGACATGGTGCCTTCAACTGTATCAGACTCAAACAGAGATGAAATATCTGCCTCATTAAGGTGCATTTTCCGTTGCTTTATTTGGATTAGTTTGTGGACAGCCTCTTCAAATAAGG
>JAHDRO010000220.1 GCA_018433265.1 Bacteroidales bacterium | reverse complement strand
TTATTCATAAGATCCCTACTATCTTAAATATTGGTCCAACTCATCTACTATTTTTTCTGTAGCATTTGTATTCATAAGTTTTTTCGCATTATGTCCCATTTTTAAAAGCTTCTCTTTGTCATGTATTAATTCAAATATAGTTTTACTTAGTGCTTCCCCATCAATATCTTTTTCTTTAATTACCACACTTGCCCCAGCCTCTTCAAATACTTTAGCATTATACTCTTGGTGATTTTCAGCAGTATATGCTTTAGGAATCAATATGCTTGGAATTCCCAAAGCGCTTATTTCAGCCAATGTAATTGCACCAGCACTAGCAATGGCTAATGTGGCAATATTTAAAGCTTTTGGCAACTCGTATAAATAAGGGAATATTTTAATATTTTTGCAAGAGCTTACGCCCAGTTTATCTAATTCTTCTTCAAAATTATCATAATGAGATTTTCCAGTTATGTGAATTAATTGAATATCATTCTCACCTGATATGTTTTTAATAAAATTTAGAATCGCTTCATTTAAGCTTTTTTGTCCTCCACTTCCACCAAAAGACAATACTATTGGTTTGTCTCTTTCAATATCAAATTCTTTATAAGCAGCATCTTTATCTACCAAAAATAATTCTTCTCTTATAGGATTCCCAGTTAATATAATTCGATCTGGATTTTTGAAATACTTCTTAGACTCATCAAAAGTTACAAAAACCTTGCTAGCATATCTAGAAAGAATCTTGTTTGTTATCCCGGGATAAGCATTTTGCTCATGTATACAAATCGGAACTTTCTTTACTTTACCCATGTATGATATAGGAAAACAAACATATCCGCCAGTAGCTATTATGAGTTTCGGTTTTATTTCATCTATTATTTTCCTCGAATCATTCAATCCAAGTAACAGCTCTTTTGCTGATGAAAAAGATTCTTTATTTAAACTTCTTGGCATGCCTTTGACTCTTACGTATCTATATTTGTATCCTTCTCTTTCAGCTAGATCTTTTTCCATCCCATTGGGTGTTCCAACATAGTATATGTCTACATTGTCTTTGTATCTTTTTTTTATTTCATTTGCAATAGCTAAAGCAGGATAAATATGTCCTCCAGTGCCACCACCACTAACTATTATGTTCATTTTTTTTACTCCCACCTATTTTTGTATATCTTGATATATTTAATAAAATGCCAATACTTGCTAGATAAAAAATTAAAGATGTACCTCCAGAACTTATAAATGGTAAATTTATTCCTGTTGGTGGTATGCTAGAAGTTACAACAGCAATGTTCATAAATGCTTGTATTGCTATCAATGAGCCTATACCACATGAAACAAAAAAAGCAAATTTATCATTCGAATTCTTTGCTACATTAAATGCTCTGAAAATTATTATTGCATAAAGGGCTAGTATAAATGTAGTTCCAACAAGTCCTAATTCCTCTCCAATTATCGAGAAAATAAAATCATTATAAGCCTCTGG
>JAHDRO010000222.1 GCA_018433265.1 Bacteroidales bacterium | reverse complement strand
CTTATGTGTTGATTTACAAGAAAAAAGTTACTCCTGTAGAACTTCTGGGTGCTCTGCTCTCAGTAGGAGGAGTTGCTATTTTCTTTATCTGAAAACAAGTCTGACCAGTTCTGGAATATCTTTCACTTTATGAATTGCAATCTTGTTTGCAGCTGAGGCACTTCTTTTTTCAATAGAAGGATGATTGTAGGAGGATATGTATATTGTCTCAAATCCAAGTTTGCCGGCTTCATCAATTCTTTTTTCAATTTGACTGACAGGCCGTATCTCTCCACTGAGACCTATCTCTCCAGAAAAGCAAATTTTCTGGGAAATGCTTATGTCAAAGTTGGATGAAAGAATAGCGCAGGCAATGGCGAGATCACAAGCAGGGTCAGATATTTTAAGACCTCCCGCAATATTTAAAAATACGTCTTTGGCAGAAAGGTGAAATCCTGCTCTTTTTTCCAAGACAGCAAGTAGCATGTTCATCCTCCTTACATCAAAACCTGTAGCAGATCGTTGAGGTGTACCGTAAGCAGCCGTGCTCACTAATGCCTGTGTCTCTATCAGGAAAGGTCTCGTACCATCGAGCATAGAAGCTACTGCTATTCCGGAAAGGTTTTCTTCGTGCATGGGAATAAGCATTTCAGAAGGATTTGTCACTTCTCTCAGACCGGAATTGATCATTTCAAAGATTGCAAGTTCCGCAGTAGAGCCGAAACGGTTTTTAATACTTCTAAGAATTCTGTATGAGTGTCTGGTGTCCCCTTCAAACTGAAGAACCACATCGACGATATGTTCGAGTATCTTAGGTCCGGCAATCATTCCATCTTTGGTTATATGACCTATGACAATAACGGGAATATTTGTCTCTTTGCAATATCTGAGAAGGAGAGTGGCGCACTCTCTGACTTGAGAAATTGAGCCTGGAGAGTTTTCTACACTCTGAGAATACATAGTTTGAATAGAGTCAATAATTATCAACTCGGGAATAATCTCATTTGACTTTTCAATAACGTTTTCGATGAGAGTTTCGCTCAGTACAAGACAATTGTCCCCCTCTCCACCAAGGCGTTGAGCTCTGAGTTTTATCTGTGATGGACTCTCTTCTCCGGACACATACAAAGTTCTCAAATTATGACAGCGGAGAGGTATTTGAAGAGAGAGAGTAGATTTACCAATTCCGGGTTCTCCTCCGATTAGTATAAGCGATCCAGTCACAAGACCACCTCCAAGAATTCTGTCAAGTTCTGTGCTCCCAAGTGAAATGCGGTTTTCTTCTGAACAGGAAATGGAAGACAATGGCTCAACTTTTGTCGATCTGCTTCCATTTCTTAATGATGTCGAAGGTCCTCTGAGAGTATTCTCTTTACTTACAATCTCTTCTTGAAGAGTGTTCCACTCACCACACGCAGGACACCTGCCCATCCATTTTGGACTTTCATTTCCACAGGATGTACAGAACCATGCTCTCTTAACCTTTGCCATAGCCTCTTATAATTGAATCTGTCATGACAAATATATAATAAAATGATGATTATTTTCCACTATATTTGTAGCAAGACAGCAGGAATTGACGTATAGTAAAATATAAAAACATGAAGAAGTTATATAGCAGATCATCTATTTATCTATTGCTGATAGTGTTGATTATGGCCTTGTTGCCAATAGCCGGCACAGCTCAGAGTTCTAAGTCGAAAAAGCCCGTGATTGGCATCTCTTCAACGATGGGCGACGGCACAGAGACGTCAGTTCCATTAACCTATATTAATGCTGTTATAAGGGCAGGAGGTGTCCCGGTTGTTATACCTGTTACTGATGACAGTGAAATTCTCTCAACTATTTTAGATAGAATTGATGCGGTAATAATGACTGGAGGAGAAGACATTGATCCTCTCAAATGGTATGGAGAGCAGCCTATACCCCAGCTTGGAGAAATAGCTCCAGACAGAGATGCTTTTGATATAGCACTTATAAGACTTACTGTGGAGAGAGGACTTCCTTTGTTAGGCATTTGCAGGGGTGAACAGCTTCTTAATGTGGCTTTTGGTGGGACTCTTTATCAGGACTTGCCCTCTCAGTTCAAAGGATATTCAGTGTCTCACAGACAGAAAGCGCCTGGAAAATATGGCACTCATTCTATATATATTAAAAAAAATTCACTGCTTTACAATATGATTTTACTTGACTCAATAGCAGTCAACTCTTTTCATCATCAGGCCGTCAAGGATGTAGCACCAGGGTTTAGAGTAACTGCAGTATCTAAAGATGGGGTGGTTGAAGCTATAGAGAAAATTGGAAGCACTCGTGTATATGGCGTTCAGTTTCATCCTGAAATATTTACAGCCAACGGGATTGACACATTTATAGGAATCTTCAAAAATCTTGTACAGGAAGCAAGTAAGTAGATAATTAAACTAAAATATTTTAAAATGAAAAAAATTCTAAACACTTCTCTACTTGTCTTAAGCATGCTTTTATTAGTATCAGGACTGTCATCATGTGGCTTTTTCGACGATGATGACACTGAGTATGAATATGGCAAGTTGATGGTGAAAATTGAAAGCGGATACAATAACAGAGAGTTACTGGTCACATATTCGCCTTATGGATTAATTACCGGTTATACAATTAAGGAAGAAGGTACTATTAAGGAAAGTTATGTTTTAGATTACTATTCTTCCTTTGTAAGAATGACTGCAACTGCAGGACAAGCCACAGGTAATATTCGTGACATCTATTATGACACCCAGGGCAGAGCAACAACTGTTCAGGAGAGTAATTCTGTATTGATGCGGTTTTCATACAATTCTAATTATTATCTGACTCAGGAGATATTTGAAAGTAATTCCAATCCTGTTGTTGAGTACTCTTATGACTCGGATGGAGTAATATCTCAGATAGTTCAATATGACACAGAAGGTCAGGAACTTGAACAAATTAGTCTTCAGGACTGTGATGTTGCTCTTGCATATAACACTATCGGATTAGTTTTTCTTGACTTGTTGTACAATCCATATGAAAACTACAGGCCATTTCTCGCCCTGCTGGGCATAGCAGGTACTCTTCCGAGAAGCTATTCTGCTCCTGAAGGGAGATTTTCCGGATTTCAGTATGATGCCATGGGGTATATTTCAAGTGTGATTATGACAGTAGATGGTGTGCAGTATGAGGTAAACTTTATTTATGACGACGAGATTGAGTAGTCGGTGGTATAGCAAAGATTGAGAACGTCTCTCTTTCTTTGAAGACAGGCTCATCGAGAGGAATGTGCATATTGCGTGCATCCAGATAGAGACCAGGGATAGTTCCCTGGTCTCTTGTTATAACAGCAGGTTTAAATCCTGAAAGAATTACAGAAGTATCAGTTTCGCAGGTTGAACGCATATTTATTATCCAATTATATATGAGAGTAGGATCATAGATTGAAAATGAGAAGTAATCTATATTGGCAGTACCACTGCCATCATTCCATGCAGTTGTATTATTAATTGTGCTGTTCTTAACTTTGATGTAATTGTTATACTGCCCTCCAACCAGTTCAGCTGGTATATTGACTGAATGTATCCATTCGGGGTAATCATGCTTCAGACCTGCCACTTCCATTACAACCATCCCGAATGCAGAGCAACCGGCACCTTCTCCCTTGTATCTTGGCCAATATCCTCCTCCATATATATCGCATGGAGCTTGAGAGGTTGAGTCAGGTTTTGAAAATCCTTCGATAAATTCTATAATTCTTTTTGCAGCATTTTCGTTTATCGAATATTTTATGAAAGCGATACTTCTTTCTTTTTTCAGAGTGAAATCAATGGAACGCACAAGCTCATCTGCACTTTCCATTCTTCCCTTAAGAGGAGCGCCTATTATTGCCATCCCTATTTTTTCTTTATATAGAAGTCTCAACTTTTCTTTGTTGCCAACAGATCTCACAGATGTTACAACCGGCCTATCGAGTAGGGAAGATGTTAATTCGATAAATAAATGTCCAATGTAGTAAGAGTGCCTGACAAATTTTGATGAGATCCAGCTTTTAGTGGTTGTTTGTGCAAGGGAGGAAGGACTTTGCCAGTCAATATTACGATGTGACGGTATGACAAATATTGTTAACTCATGTTTATTGGTAGTGTCTTCCTGTATTGCTCCTAATAACCGGAAGGAGAAAAATAATGAAATGGAGATAATGAGAAAAGTAGTTTTTTTAATTTTGCTCATAATCTTGATACAATAATTATTGCTAATTTACAAAAATCCACCTTTTGTAATAAGAAATTTACTATTATTACAATTACAATAATATAAATGATATTCTATGAAAAAAATTCACGATCTATTAATGTTTCTGCAGTTGACTGCATTGATCTTATTATTGAATTCCATTTCTTTAAAAGCTCAGGAGAATATTTCCTTTCAGACTCCGCCAAAAGAAATTATGGAGTTGGCAGATTACAAAGTGGCTCCTAGAGTAACTTTTGATTCGAAAGATGAATACATGATTTTTTCTTACAGAGATACCTATCAAACTCTGGCCGACATAAGCCAGGATGTGATGAAACTTGCAGGTATCAGAATCAATCCAAGAAACAATATGGCTTCAGATCTCAAGTTTGAAAATAATTTGAAGGTAAGAAAGGTTGTTTGTGATGACGGACTATGCGAGCCTGTACAGGTTAAAGGGTTACCTCAAAATTTGAGAATATCTGAAAAGACCTTCTCTCCTGATGAGAAATTACTTGCATTTACTAATACTACCGCCACAGATGTTGAATTATGGGTGCTCGACATTGCTCAGGCGGAGGCTAAAAGAGTTGCCACAGGTCTCAACGGGTATCTTGACAATGCTTTTATATGGCTAAAAGACAGTAAATCATTGTTGATATGGTCGTTGCCTTCCAAAAGACCTTCATTGCTCGATCCTGCCAAAGATCTGCCAAAGGGGCCAAGTGTTCTGGAGGGCAAAGGAAAGGAATCGCAGGCAAGAACCTATCCAGATCTTTTAAAAAATGAAATAGACATTGCAAATTTTGAAACGCTTGCTACTTCAGAGCTGAATATCGTAAATCTTGAAGGAGAACGTAAACCATTTTTGGGTGCTGATATTTATGTGAACACAACATTATCTCCAGATGGTCAGTATCTGCTTGTGACCACTATACACAGGCCTTACTCTTTTATTGTTCCTATGGATATGTTTCCAACCAGAAGTTCTGTTTATGATCTTGACGGCAATCTGATAAAAATAATTTATGACAAGCCCTTGTTTGAAGGGAGGCCTAAAGGGTCATCTTCAACTTTCCCTGGCATGAGATTAATTAATTGGCGTGCAGACAAGCCGGCATCTCTGTATTATGCCATAGCACTTGACAATGGTAATCAGGCTGTAAAAGTTGATTTCAGAGACGAAATATTCTCCTGGGATGCACCTTTTACAAGTGAGCCCAAGTCTCTTTTTAAAACCGGCCAAAGATTTTCAAGAGTTGTTTGGGGAGATGACAAATATGCAGTTTTTATGGATTTTTGGGCAGAAACGAGAAGTACAAGAACATTCATTTTCAACCCTTCTGATCCGAATTCTGCTCCAATTAAGCTTTTTGACAGAAATAGACAGGATGTGTATTCAGATCCTGGTAATTTTCAGACCCGTAAAAATCAGTATGGAAGATACACTCTGGCAATTGAAAATGACAAGCTTTTCCTTATAGGAGATGGTTTTACAAAGGATGGTCAATTCCCTTTTGTAGATCAATTTGATATTAAGACCTTGAAAACCAAACGCCTGTATCAATCTCCCTATACTGATAAAATGGAGCAGATTCGTTCAATTGAAGATTATAAAAAGGGAATACTTCTGGTAAATATTCAGTCTAAAACAGAACATCCTAATTTCTATTTTAGGGAGATTGGCAAAAAGGGAGATAAGGGATTAAAACAGTTGACTTTCTTTAAAAATCCTTTTGAGTCAATAGCTAAAGTACATAAAGAGGTAATAAAGTATAAAAGAGATGATGGAGTAGAGTTGTCGGGAACACTTTATCTGCCTGCAAACTACGATACTAACAGTGGAGAAAAGCTGCCACTGCTTATCTGGGCATATCCCGAAGAGTTTAAGGATGCCAATTCTGCAGGACAGAACAAGTTAAATCCTAATGAATTTACAGTTCCTTATTATGGTTCTTTTGTGTATTGGGTTACAAGAGGGTATGCAGTGCTTGATGATGCATCATTCCCAATTATTGGTGAAGGAGACAGGGAGCCAAATGATACATTTCTGGAACAACTTGTGGCAGATGCCAAAGCCGCAATAGACGCTGTCGACAGGCTGGGCTATATTGACAGGAAGAAAGTAGCAGTCGGGGGACATTCTTACGGAGCATTCATGACTGCTAATCTATTAACCCATTCTGACCTTTTTGCATGTGGGATAGCGAGAAGCGGTGCATACAACAGAACACTTACTCCTTTTGGTTTTCAGAACGAACAGCGTAATTATTGGGATGCGCCTGAAGTGTATAACAAAATGTCTCCATTCATGTATGCCAACAAGATGAAAACTCCAATACTGCTGGTTCATGGTGACTCTGACAATAATACTGGAACTTTCACAATTCAGTCAGAGCGTTATTACCAGGCTTTGGCAGGGCTTGGTGCTCCTGTAAGACTTGTGCTTCTTCCAAAAGAGGCTCACAGCTATGTGGCAAGGGAAAATATTCTTCATCTTTTGTGGGAAGAGGACGTATTTCTCGAAAAGTACTGTAAAGGGAGGCAGTAAGTCAGAATGAACGTTTCCTGTTTACGATAATCAGAGCCGAGATTACACCCGGAACCCATCCGGCAAGGGTCAGCAAAAATACAATTAGAACAGATCCACAACCATAATCTACAACGGCAAGGGGAGGGAAAATAATACAAAGAATAACTCTCAGCAGTGACAT
>JAHDRO010000301.1 GCA_018433265.1 Bacteroidales bacterium | reverse complement strand
TACTCATATGTTTCTAGCCCCTTGATCGCTACATATTTTGTCAAAACTTGCTCTTCGTATTCCTTTATAAATTTTTCTAGATTATCATAAATCTTATTTTCTTTGGGGCTATTATAATTAAAACCTGCATGAGCTAGAGCATTTCGAAATTCTCTTAAATTTTTGAATAGTCCTCTTAAGTCATAATCCACTATATTTTCAATTTGAGAATTAAAATTTCTGTCAGATTTGTCATTCAAACTCTGTTCTATCATATCTCTGTTATCAAGGTTTAATAGATCCATATTAAGAGAAGATGCCACATAATTAACTATATTTTCTCTTAGTAAAGTGTAGGCTTGTTGAACTAAATTAAATTCAGCACACAATTTTACTGTGTAATGTGTATCAAGCACAATATCGCCAGAATAAGGCTCGAACATATCTTTAACTTTGTGGAGTATTTTTTCGAAAGGCTTTAATTCATCAATAGTTATAGTTTCTAAATCCAAAAGGATTTCTTTAATTTTTAAACCTAAATTTGGTAACTCAATTCCTCTAACAGTATAAAGAGAGCAAGAAAATTTGATAAGTTTCTTTTGTAATTTATCTAAGTTTTTTGCTTCCTCTGATGTATCGTCATTTTGATTTAATATTGGAGTAATTGCTTCGTGGATTAGATTTGATAGATCTTTGCTATAACCAGTTTTTAAAAACTTATCTGCAGCAAGCGACCAATCGGTGATTTTATTAAAAAGGGAAAGAGCAAAGACAGGTTCGTGCTTTTCATCTATTTTAGCTTCATAAGCACCATAATATATTTTTTCTAGCTTTATATTTTTAGTGAACTTAGCGTAATTTAACACAGACATCATCATAATGGGTATTGACCGAAATGAATGAGTCACATCAACATAGACTTTGTCATTTTCTTCAAGCACATCATACAATATATTGAAATTTTCCCATATTTCTGATTCGCTAACTCCATCTTTTATATTCATTTCTTCATAGTCAACACCATTTTCGTCATATATTTTCTTTAAACCATTTCCTTCAAAACCAATCCAATGTTCTTGCTTGGCTTTTTGAGTTAAAGCTACATAAAATTTAGCATCTTCTATGATTTTAGTCAGAGCAAATTGAACATATTTGGTTTCAATTTCAAACTTTTCACCTTGTTCATTTTCAAGTTCATAGGTCATAGGCTTGTAACTACCTGTTCCCAAAAAAGTTATTACTTTCTTCATGTTAAACCCTCCCGGATATTTCTAATTACCTTAATAGTATACAAAAAATTCGTAACATTCAATACATAACAAGACAATATTTTATTTGATAATCATAGTTTGTTAAACATTGATAATTTTGATATAATTATAAATATTAAAGAGTAAGGATGATTGCTATGTATCAAGCCCTATATAGAAAATATAGGCCTAAGACTTTTAATGATATTTTAGGCCAAGATCATGTAACAAGAATATTAAAAAACCAAGTAAAAAGTGGCAACATTGGGCATGCATATCTTTTTTCGGGAACTAGGGGAACAGGTAAGACTTCAGCTGCAAAAGTGCTCTCAAGAGCTGTGAATTGTTTAAATTCAATAGACGGAAATCCATGCAATGAATGTAGCGTGTGCAAAGGCATATTGGACGAGAGCTTGATGGATGTTATAGAGATGGATGCTGCAAGCAACAGAAAGATAGAGGATATAAGGGAATTAAAAGAGAAGATAATCTATCCACCATCAGTTGCAAAGTACAAAGTTTATATTATAGATGAAGTTCACATGCTAACAAATGAAGCTTTCAATGCTTTACTAAAGACTTTGGAAGAGCCACCTAAACACTTGATATTTATACTTGCAACAACTGAGCCTGAAAGACTACCACAAACCATTTTATCGAGATGCCAAAGGTTTGATTTTAAGAGGATAACAAATAACGATATTATCACAAATATGCAAACCATAATTGATAGCATGCATATTACTGTAGAGAAAAGAGCATTGGAACTAGTTGCAAGAAACTCCGACGGAGCTATGAGAGATGCTCTAAGTCTTTTGGATCAACTTATTGCATATGATAACAAAAATATAACTTATGAGGATTGCATCAATATTTTAGGAATAACAAGCAGTGACTTGATTTTTGAATTAGTTGATGCTATAAATGAAAAGGATCTAGGAAAATCTCTTGAAATTCTAGAGAGAGTAATTTTGGAAGGAAAAGACATTCAACAATTCGTAAAGGATTTGACATATCACTTTAGAAATTTGATGATTTCAAAGGTGTCTAAAAACCCTGAAGAGCTTATTTTTACAGAAGATGTAGATAGATATGTCATGCAAAGCAAGAAGTTTCAGTTAGAAGAAATATTAAGATGTTTGGAAATACTTAGAGATACAGATTCAAATGTAAAATGGGCACTACAACCTCGTATCGTTTTAGAGCTTGCAATAGTTAAAATGATTGAGAGTGAAGTAATAATCTCAGAAGATAAAAAATCTACAAAAATAGAGAAAGCTGATAAGGAAGACATTAAAGAAGAGCCAAAAGAAAAACTTTCGAGAAAAGTAGAGGTAACAAAACAAGAGACTAACGTTACACAGAGCACAGAAGAAGAAAAATTTTCATTAAAATACGTAAAAGCACAATGGCCTAAAATTATGCAGATTATCAAGTCCAAAAAAATCAGCATATACGCTTTAATTATGGAGGGAGAAGTACAAAGAGTAGATGCCAATAGGATAATC
>JAHDRO010000292.1 GCA_018433265.1 Bacteroidales bacterium | reverse complement strand
GATGCTTTTTTTTTTTTATTTTAATATGTTGACATGATCCATTCTATACAGCTGGAAAATTCCAAAGCAGACATATCTTTTGCTGCACCTCTTTCTTTTGATATTACAATTAATGCAGGACCAGTCAGTTTCCAGAGCCTAACCAATATATATCCGTTTGAAAATCAGTTGTATGTCATAAAACTTTCCGGTAAAGAGATTAAAAATTATCTCGAGTATTCTTATAGACTATGGGTTAATAAGGTAATTTCACCTAAATATCCAATGTTAAATATTTATACTGATGAAAATGGGGTGACAAGGTTCAGAAACATGCATTTTAATTTTGATTCTGCTGCCGGGATAATATATGAAGTTGATGTGACAAAAGGTTACGGGGAAAGGATTAATATTATTTCAATGACTGATGGAACACCTTTTGACTTAAAAAAGGTATATAAGGTCGCACTGTCATCTTATAGAGCAAGTGGAGGTGGCGATCTTCTAACTTTAGGAGCAGGAATCCCTACAGAACAACTAAACGAAAGAGTTGTTACGAGAATGGGCGACATAAGAGATATGATGTATGCCAAGCTTAAAAAAGAGGGTAAAATCTCTCCTGCAAAACTGAATAACTGGAAATTTGTTCCTGATTCAATCGTAAAGGAGAGAATAATTATTGAACGAGCTAAGCTATTTAAATAACTTTAAAACTGCTTATTTAGCAAAACTTACAGCTCTTGTTTCTCTAATAACGGTTATCTTAACCTGTCCAGGATAGGTCATTTCATCCTGAATTTTTTTAGCTATGTCAAGTGATAATTGCTCTGATTCCTTGTCAGAAACTTGTTCACTTCCTACTATAACTCTTAATTCTCTACCTGCCTGAATTGCATAAGTTTTTGTTACACCAGGGTAGGATAAGGCGAGGTCTTCCATTTCTTTAAGCCTCTTGATGTATGATTCAATAACTTCCCTTCTTGCCCCAGGCCTGGATCCTGATATTGCATCGCTGACAAGAACCAGAGGCGAAATGAGAGATGTCATCTCAACCTCCTCGTGATGTGCACCTATTGCATTGCAAACATCTGGCTTTTCTTTATATTTTTCGGCTAACTTCATTCCAAGAATAGCATGTGGCAACTCCGGATCCTCGTCAGAAACCTTTCCTATGTCATGAAGCAGCCCAGCTCTTTTGGCTGTTTTTGGATTTAATCCAAGTTCAGATGCAAGTGTTGCACAAATATTGGCAACTTCTCTTGAATGTTGAAGCAGATTTTGTCCATATGAAGAACGATACTTCATCCTCCCTATCAGCTTGACAAGTTCAACATGAAGCCCGTGAATGCCAAGATCAATACATGTTCTTTTGCCGGTTTCCATTATCTCGTCATCAAGCTGTTTCTGGACTTTTGCAACAACTTCTTCGATTCTTGCAGGATGTATTCTCCCGTCTGTAACCAATTGATGCAGAGCAAGTCTTGCAACTTCTCTTCTTACTGGGTCAAATGCAGACAGCAAAATAGCTTCAGGAGTATCATCTACAACTATTTCAACTCCGGTTGCTGCCTCGAGAGCACGTATATTTCTCCCTTCTCTTCCGATAATCCTTCCCTTTATTTCGTCACTTTCAATATTGAAAACTGTGACAGCGTTTTCAATTGCTGTTTCCGGAGCAATTCTCTGAATAGTATTAATAATAATCCTCTTAGATTCTTTGCTTGCTGTCAACCTTGCTTCGTCCATTACTTCACTAATATAAGACATAGCTTCGGATTTAGCTTCAGCTTTCATTGTCTCAATAAGTTGATTCTTGGCCTCTTGTGCTGAAAGTCCAGCGATATTTTCAATTTTTTGAATTGCTTCAATTCTTAACTTTTCGTATTCTTCTTGTTTCTTCTCAAGAAGCTCTGTCTGATTTCTAATATGTTCCCTGACACTTTCTATTTCTTTGAGCTTTTTTTGAAGTTCTGCATTTTGTTGATTTAATACAAGCTCTCTTTGTTTGAGTTTGTTCTCAACTTGAATAATCTGGTTGTTACGTTCAAGAATTTGTTGTTCATGTTCTCCTTTTAGCTGAAGAAATTTCTCTTTTGCCTGAAATATCTTCTCTTTCTTTATATTCTCTCCTTCTTGTTCTGCCGATTTTAAAATCTCTTCTCTGCGTTTTTTTAGAATAAAATTATTTGTTATATAGTAAGTCAGAATAAAACTTACTATAGCAGGTAAAACGATTGCTAATAGTACTTCCATTGTGTAAAAATATGTTTTTCATTGTACATTAAAAAAAGCCGTTGGTAAAGCTATTTAACGAAAACCTTAATTAAATAAGATTTGAGCTCCGACATATGTCGCAAACTTCCAACGTCCCGAACTCGGAATCCCCCGAAGGGTAACCTAGGCCTTTTTTTGACTGTCGAGTTTGCTCGGTATGTTATTAGTGTTGATTTTGGCAAAGAGCTAAACCAACGGCTAACTTCTCATGTTCAGTCAAGTGATATTGACTTTAATGTACTCATCCAGAAGCGTATCAAGGTTTTGAAGTTCTTCGACTATTTGTTTGCTTTCCTCTTTCTGTTCTGCCTCAATAAGGCGGATAACAAACTGGAGGATAGCCATTGAAAGAGCATCCTGATTGTCACGACTTACATATCTGCTTTTGTACTGGTCAACTTTCTCATTAATAATACGAGCAGCTGCGCGTATTTTTTCTTCGTCGTTAACCGCTACTTTAAGCGGGTAATATCTGTCGGCGATACATATTCTAATTGACTGCTGTTCCATATGTATGTTAATCATTTAACAGTGCTATACACTTGTTAATCTCTTTCACAATCATGTTTATCTTCTGTTTTGCCTCTTTGACGTCTTGTGATGATGCTTTAAAAGCCTCACTTAACTGTAATTTATTAATTTTTTCTTCCAGTTCCTTAATTTTGTTATTACTTTCATCCAAGGCGCTTTTACAGTCAAGAAGTTCAGATGATAATCTTTGGTTTTCAGCAACTACCTGCTCGTATCTTGATATTAGCAATTCTATTTTGCTTTTAATACTATCTATTACTATATGATAATCTCCACTCATACAACTATAATGCGCCATAGCAAAGATAGTAATTAAATAAATTATAACAAAAAGTGCACCTAAATTAATTTAGGTGCACTTTATAGTAAAAAAAATGAAATTATTCTTCTTTTACCTTCTCCATACCAACTTTAATTGCTTTCTCATTCAAAGGTATCAAATGATGGCTTCTTTCAGGCAAAGATTTTTTTAAACCCTTTATAACGTTCTCCATGCTTACTATTGGTTTTTTGCTAAGATATGCACCAAGTACAACCATGTTATAAGCTTTTGAATTTCCTAGCTCGTTTGATATCTCAACAGCATCTATAGAGTAAATTTTAATATCCTTGCGTACAGGTTTGCGTACAATACCATTTGGATCATAGATCATCATGCCACCCGGTTTGATACTGTTTTCAAATTTATCCATTGATTGTTGATTGAGGATTATGGCTGTGTCAAATTTACTGAGCAGTGGAGAACTTATTTTTGTATCGCTCAGTATTACAGTTACATTTGCTGTGCCTCCTCTCATTTCTGGACCGTATGAAGGCATCCAGGTTACCTGCATTCCTTGCATAATACCTGAATATGCAAGAATTTTACCCATTGATAGGACTCCCTGTCCACCAAAACCTGCTATTATTATCTCTTCTTTCATATTGTTGTTCAGTTTTTATCTGTCCTTAATGTCTCCTAATGGGTATTCGGGGAACATGTTTTTGACCATCCATTCATTTGACTGAACTGGTGTAAGCTTCCAGCCAGAATTACATGTACTGACGATTTCAACAAATGAAGTTCCCTTATTCATCATAGAGTTTTCGAATGCCTTACGAATAGCTTTCTTGGCCTTCCTTACGTTGGCAGGATTGTGAACTGACTGTCGTGTAACGTAGCATGTGCCTTCAAGTTGTGCTATCAGCTCAGTTATTTTTAAAGGATTACCGTGCAATTTTTGATCTCTGCCATATGGAGTTGTTGCTGTCTTCATCCCGATAAGTGTTGTTGGAGCCATTTGACCACCAGTCATACCATAAATGGCATTATTGATGAAAATAACAACAATATTTTCTCCTCTGTTACATGCATGCATAATTTCGGCTGTCCCTATGGATGCCAAATCCCCGTCTCCCTGATAAGTAAATACATATTTTTCAGGATGAAGTCTTTTAGTGGCAGTGGCAAGTGAAGGTGCCCGTCCATGAGCTGCCTGTTGCCAGTCTATGTCAACATAATTATATGCAAAAACTGCACAGCCAACCGGGGAAATTCCTATAGTCTGTTCCTGGATCCCCATCTCTTCTATAACTTCTGCAATGAGTTTATGCACAGTTCCATGGGAGCAACCGGGACAGTAATGCATTATATTGTCAGTCAGAACAGAACTTTTACCATATACTTTATTTTCCGGTTTAATAATATCTTTAATATCCATGATATTCCGTTTTGCAAATTATTTCAAAATTGATTTTTTAAAGGCTTCCAATACCTCTTCAGGTGAAGAAACAACGCCTCCCATTCTTCCATAAAAATTAACAGGTATAGCACCATTAACAGCAAGCCTTACATCTTCAACCATCTGCCCGGCACTTAACTCAACTGTCATGATTGTGTCAAGTTGAGGAACTAATTTTTGAATCTCTTTAGTTGGAAAAGGAAATAGGGTGATAGGGCGAAGAAGTCCGACCTTAATCCCTTCCTTTCTTGCCTGTTCAACAGCGTTTTCACATATTCTTGACATACAGCCATATGCTATCATCAGATGATTTGCATCTTCACAGTGAATAGTTTCAAAAATTACTTCATTATTTTCAATTTCTCTGTATTTTGCTTGAAGTCTGAGGTTATTCCTTTCATTGACTTCTGCTTCCATTGCTAATGAAGTGATTACATTTTGTTTCCTCTCCTTTGTCTTGCCGGTGGTTGCCCAAGGGTATCTCTTAATAATCTCTTCGTTAGAAAGTCGAGGTTTCATTGGCCCCATTTCAACAGTCTCCATCATCTGACCAACAATGCCGTCTGAAAGAATCATTGCGGGATTGCGGTACTTAAAAGCAAGTTCAAATGCTTTGTCTACAAAATTGTACATTTCT
>JAHDRO010000126.1 GCA_018433265.1 Bacteroidales bacterium | reverse complement strand
TTTACTGGATTTTTTGAGATCTTCCACTGTTCGCTTTTTAGTAACAGAAACTAATCTTACACTTTCTCTTGTAAGAACTAGCTTATTTAGTGTATCTGTTTTATAATAATTAAGATCAAAAAAGAGAGTATCAGGAGGTGAGAAAAGTGTATCCTTTATCCACAACACCAGACTGTCTCTAGTGAGATTGAATTGCGATAGAACTTTTGAAGAATCAATGCCTCTGAAACCCATAGAATCAATTTTAACATTGGGAGATGCGAAAGTAATGTAAGCCATCTTCCTTTGTGGTCTGGCACTGTTTTTAACATACTGATTACCCGATATTTCCTTAAACATGTACAAAACATTCTCAAAAGGTCTTGAAAAAGCTCTTACAGTATCTTTGACATTTACATATTCTATCTCTTTCATCCCTTTTTTGAGAGGTTTGGAAGGTGTTACGAGAGAGTCAACAAATCCTACCAATTCGCTTCCAGGATCATAAAGATAGTTGGTATTGTCATCTTTAAATGCAATTATTTTGTAAGGTTCATTTTTTAAATAGCGAACAACATAATAACCCCACTTGTCACTTTTGGCGATAGCAGAAGGATATTTTTTGTAAAGTAAAGAATCAGGTATATCTTCCTTGTAATAAGCAGCGACCACATTCTCTATCGGAAGCAGTGTCTTATAGTCCAAAATCATTCCAGAATGGATCATTGTGTCAAGATAGCTACCTGTAGAAAAAGGATAAACATATGGATAAAAGAGATTCCCTTCGTTGTTATCGGCAATGGCACTGCTAAAATTAATGGAATATGTTGAAGCAGAATCAAGTTCTTCCGGGAATGTTACAATAATACTTTTACCTTTAATTTTTGTCTGAAGCATCTTTTTTTGGGGAGGAGAAAGATATATTAGTTTAACAGGATCCTTTAAGACTACATACTCATTGAAACGAAGTTCAACCTGTCCTCCTTTTCTGGGGAAGTTTGTCTTATTAGAATCTGGTATTACCTTAAGAAGAACCGGAGCCAAAGTGTCTTTCGGACCTCCTGAAGGAGGTGTAGAAGTATTTGCACACGACTGAAAAAAAACTAATATGGCAATCAAAATAACAGCCAAATAACATCTGTTAGTTTTCATTTATGACATCCTCCTTAATATCATTTCTTAAAACACTTTCAATCCCCTGAACCATGGACAATTCTTTAATAAGCTTATCCAAGTCATCTTTATTGTGGACATCCAGATCTATACATCCTTCAAATATGTTGTCGTGTGTGTTTATAACTACTTTTCGTATATTAATATTCATCACTTTGGCAATAATTTGGGTGATCTCATTTAGAATGCCCTTTCTATCCAACCCTTTCATTATTACTCTCGCTAAGAATGACAGGCTTGTATGAACTGCCCACTTAACCTTTACAATTTTCTCAGCCACACTTGATGCAAGGGCGATTGCCTTGGGACAGTCCTTTTTATGGACAATAACCTTGCCATTGTCATCCTGAAAACCAATAACCGGATCTCCAG
>JAHDRO010000406.1 GCA_018433265.1 Bacteroidales bacterium | reverse complement strand
GTCGACTGCTACCAGCCATCCGGGCATGTCTTCAGATAAAATTTCAATATCTTCCTGATTAAGAGCAATAGAGTCTGAAGGTAATTCCATTTTATATTCTTCACTCGACTCCAAAACAGTAATCTGCTCTTGTGTAAAGTTAGTAAATTCAGCTGAAATCTCCTTCATCTGTTTGCCATATTTCTTGCCAAGTGTTTTAAAGTTTGGTTTGACTTTTTTTATAATTATGCCGGTTGTATCATCAATGTATTCAACATCCTTCACATTAACTTCATTCAAAATAAGAGTCTTAACTTTTTCAAACTGCTCCTTAATAGTATCGTCTATAATAGGCACCAGAATCTTGGCTAAAGGTTGGCGTACCTTGATATTGACCTTGCGCCTGAGTCCTAATATCATGGATGATGCCCTTTGGGCCAACTGCATTCTATCTTCCAATGCCTTGTCAATTGCAGAAAGATCGGATTCGGGCATTAATACTGAATGTACTGTACTCTCCTTATGTCTGCCTGTTACTTCATTAAGGTCACAGAAAAGTTGTTCCATGAAAAAAGGTGCTATTGGAGCAGAAAGTATTGCTACAGTCTCAAGACAGCTATAGAGGGTCTGGTAGGCCGATAATTTATCAATATTCATTTCCCCTCCCCAAAATCTTTTTCTATTAAGTCTTACATACCAATTACTGAGATTATCTACAACAAAATCCTGAATCATCCTCCCGGCAGATGTTACATCCCAATTCTCATAAGAACATATAACATCCTTAATTAGTGTATTAAGAAGAGATATTATCCAGCGATCTATTTCAGGCCTTTCTGCAAAAGCTACCTGAGGTTCTGAATTTGTAAAATCGTCTATATTGGCATAAAGGGCAAAAAAAGAATAAGTGTTGAAAAGTGTGCCAAAAAACTTTCTTCTCACCTCATCTACTCCGTTGATATCAAACTTGAGATTATCCCAAGGTTGAGAGTTTGTCAGCATATACCATCTTAAAGCATCTGCTCCATATTCATTTAGTGTCTGAAAAGGATCAACGGCATTTCCAAGCCTCTTGCTCATCTTATTGCCATCTTTGTCAAGAACCAAACCATTGGAAACTACGGTTTTGAATGCCACTTTATCGCTGACCATTGTCGAAATAGCGTGAAGTGTAAAGAACCAGCCTCTTGTCTGGTCTACTCCCTCAGCAATAAAATCTGCAGTTTGACCAAATTCTTCAGTATCAAGCTTTTCAAGTCCCACTTGAGCATATGGCATTGCCCCCGAATCAAACCAAACATCTATCAAATCACTCTCCCTCTTCATCTTTTGACCCTTTGGAGACACAAGAATAAACTCGTCAACGTAAGGTCTATGCAAATCAATTTTATCATAATTCTCCTTACTGAAATCACCTGGAATAAATCCCTTGTCCTTCAACGGATTTGAGGTGATAAAACCAGCTTTGACAGACTCTTCGAGTGCCT
>JAHDRO010000014.1 GCA_018433265.1 Bacteroidales bacterium | reverse complement strand
ATTTCCGACAAGGACGGCGAGTTCAACATTTGGTTCAGGGATATAAAAAGCGGCAAGGAACGTAAACTTACAGATATAAAAGGGTATATTTTTGGATTTGAGTGGTCTCCTGATGCCAAGTATATTGCATGGAGCGAGAAGAAAAATACTCTTAATATCCTTGAAGTTGCGACAGGCAAAAATTATGTTGTTGAGGAGTCTGGAGTTGGACCAATTAATGATTACAACTGGTCTCCTGACAGCCGCTATCTTGCCTATACAAGACCTGGAAAAGAGATGAATACTATTGTTATATATGATGTTAAAGATAAAGGCAAATTTCAGATAACAGATGAATGGTACAATTCAGGCTCGCCTAATTTCAGCAAGGAGGGTAAACATCTGCTTTTTGTGTCTGCCCGCACCTTCAATCCAATTTATGGTCAAACAGAGTGGAATCATGTTTACACCAACATGTATAAGATATATGTTATTCCATTGACAAAGGATGCTTTTATTCCTTTTGCTCCTGAGAATGATGTAATAGTCACCGAAAAAGTAGATACAGAGAAAGCACCTGCCGATAAGAGTGCTGCTGACAAGAAAAGTGAATTACAGTATAATTTTGATAATATTTCTTCAAGAATAGTTGAGCTTCCCGTGGAAGCAGGCTATTACGGCAATTTGCATATGATCGGAAAGAACATCTATTATTCAAGTAGAAAGGGTGGGGTGATGTATGACCTGGAAACTCGCAAGGAGACAGATTTAAATGCAAGACTGATTTTTGCCTCTGGTTACAAAAAAGTTCTTGCCATCTCAGGTAATTCAATGCAGGTTATGGACATACCGAAAAGTAGTGTGTCAATTACTTCGCCTGTCCCTATAGGAGGTGTCAAAAAACTTGTAGACTATCATAAGGAATGGATGCAGATTTACAATGAGACATGGAGGCAAATGAGAGATTTCTTTTATGCAAGCAACATGCATGGTGTAGATTGGAATAAAATATATAAGCGTTATGCAGAACTGGTACCTTATGTAAATCATCGTTCTGAT
>JAHDRO010000322.1 GCA_018433265.1 Bacteroidales bacterium | reverse complement strand
TATGACCAGCTTTCAAGGATTAGCAAACTTCAATTGCCAGCCATATCATCTATAATTGGATCTGAAAAGGATTTGTATTACCGAAACAAACTTGAATTCACCTTTTCTAATAAAAGATGGATTGAAACAAATGAGGAAGCCGATACACTTTCTGAAGACGAAAGATTGGGACTTGGTTTCCATGTTACCGGTATGTTTGATAAAGTTTTGGATATAAAGCAATGCTATCTGCAAAGAGAACCTTCAAACAGAATAAGACTCTTCATTAAGGATTATGCTATAAAAAATAAAATTCCATTTTTCAACCTTAGAGATCAAAATGGTATTTTACGAAATTTGATAATAAGAACTGCATCTACAGGTGACTTAATGGTTATTGTGGTATTTTTTTATGAAAATAAAGACCTTATATACAAATTAATGGATGAATTAATTAAACAATTTCCTGAGATTACATCACTTAATTATGTGATAAATAACAAAAAAAATGATTCAATATCAGATTTAAGTGTAATTAAATACTATGGGGCTGATGCAATACATGAGTTAATGGAAGGACTTAAATTTAAAATTGGCCCAAAATCTTTTTTTCAGACTAATTCTGAACAAGCGTATAAATTATATTCCGTTGTTCGAGATTATGCATCTTTGTCTGGAAATGAAATAATTTTCGATCTGTATACTGGTACAGGAACCATAGCTCTCTTCTTGGCATCAAGAGCTTCCAAGGTCATTGGTATAGAGTATATACCTGAAGCCATTGAAGATGCAAGAGTTAATGCTATGGAAAATAATGTCTTAAACTGTTTTTTTTACGCAGGAGATATAAAAAAAATATTGACTTTAGAGTTTATAAAAAATAATGGCCACCCAGACGTTATAATACTGGATCCTCCAAGAGCAGGTATTCATCCAGATATAGCTAAAGTAATAGTTGAAACAAAACCTTCTAAAGTAGTATATGTCAGTTGTAATCCGGCAACACAAGCAAGAGATATATCTTTGATGTCGGAATATTATTCAATAACAGCCATTCAACCTGTTGATATGTTTCCTCATACACATCACGTAGAAAATATTGTTAAACTTGAACTTAAATAAATATTACAATTATGGATGGAGATTTATATGTTCATGACACAATTTGTGCTTTATCGACTTCTGCCGGTATGGCTGCAATAGCTGTAATCAGAGTAAGTGGAAAAGATGCAATTAATATCCTTTCTGCTGTATTTAAACCACATGGAAAGCTTGATTTAAGTGACACTCCAGGTCATACAATCCGCTATGGAAATATTTACAGGGGAAATGAACTTATAGATGATGTATTGGTGTCAATTTTCCGAAGCCCAAGTTCTTTTACCGGTGAAGATTCTGTTGAAATCTCTTGTCACGGATCTACTTACATACAAAAAGAGATATTGATCTCTCTTATCTCAGCAGGAGCCAGAATCGCTAAACCTGGAGAATTCACTCAAAGAGCATTTTTTAATGGCAAACTTGATCTTGTTCAGGCTGAAGCTGTTGCTGATTTGATTGCTTCAGAGACAAAATCATCGCATAGAATAGCCATGAGTCAAATGAGAGGTGGTTTTTCTTCGGAACTTTCCTCAATGAGACAGTCTCTTCTTGATTTAGTTTCACTTATGGAGCTTGAGCTTGATTTTAGCGAAGAGGACGTTGAGTTTGCGGATAGAGCTAAGTTAAAAGAGCTTTTAGATCATATAATAAATCATATATCATCACTTATTGAATCTTTTAAGTTAGGTAACGTAATTAAAAATGGTGTCCCTGTGGCAATTGTGGGAGCAACAAATACTGGTAAAAGCACTCTTTTAAATTCTTTAATTGGTGAAGAAAGAGCAATAGTATCAGATATTCATGGCACAACAAGGGATTTTATAGAAGACGTGGTAAATATCTCTGGAATAGCATTCCGATTTGTCGATACTGCCGGTATAAGAAAGGCAAAAGAAGAGATTGAAATTTTAGGTATTGAAAGAACATATGATAAAATTAGATCTGCACATATAGTAATGCTCCTGCTGGATGCAGAAAGAGAAGACACTTTTGCCATTGGAATTAAAGCCTTGGCTTCCAGGATTAAGGAAGATCAATCAGTTATAGTTCTTTTAAATAAATGTGAGCTGGTTAGTAAAAAAGTACTGGACAACCTTATAAATAATATTAAAAATCAAGCCTTGGACGAAGGTTTGAAACTTTATGCTATTCTACCAATTTCTGCCAAGTCAAACATTGGACTAGACAAACTCAAGACAATACTTATTAACAGTCAAGAAGATATTGCATCTAATTCAAGTGAAATATTGGTAAATAATGTTCGTCATTTTGAGGCTTTAAAATTGGCGCTTGAAGCATTAGAACGTGTTCGCAACGGTATGGACGAAAAACTTCCAACAGATCTTCTTACACAAGATATAAGAGAGGCTATTTTCCATCTTGGAGAGATTGTTGGAGAAATTACTACAGATGAAATACTCGATTCAATTTTTTCAAAGTTTTGCATCGGAAAGTAACCACCACAAAACAAACAAATACAAAACAAATAAAAAACCACTTTAAAGCCCTGAAATAAGGGCTTTTTTTATTAGCACAAAGTTATTATTTATTTTGTAATGTTATACGTTTATTCGGTACAAATTTGTACCTTTGTTGTACCATTTTAGAAAGTGGCTATTTTTTTGACTGAATTTGTACCCCGTTTGGTTTACATAGTTTACAGAATAATACACTTTCAAACAGAATGGAACACTTTTAAAGGTATTGAAAACAGAAAAAAAAGATACAATGAGCAGTAATATACAGGTGCAGCGTATTTGTCAGCATTGCGGAACGGAATTTACAGCCCGTACCACAGTAACAAAGTACTGTTCCCATAGGTGCGGAAGTGC
>JAHDRO010000186.1 GCA_018433265.1 Bacteroidales bacterium | reverse complement strand
TGATGCTGCTTTGTTTGTTTTGGCAGGTATGGTCGCTTTTACCAAAGGCGGGTTTTGGCGTAAATACCAACTTTACCTCATATTTCCTCTTATTGGATTTTTTGCCAAGGAGATGGCATTCGTATTTGCGCCATTGCTACTGCTCTATCTTCTAATATTCGAAGAGAATATGGATCTGCTCCATTTCTACAGATCCGAAGAGATTAAAAAATTAATTCGATCATTAAAGACAGCTCTTCCGGCTATTTTGCTTACAATAGCCTATTTTATCTTTTACAAAATAATGATACCTGAGACCTGGACTACTGGCGGAGACAATGTGAGCGTTTATAAATATATGATTACTCAGCCGCTGGTTATCTGTCATTATATTGTTACATATTTCATCCCTTACAATCTCTCTGCCGACACAGACTGGACAGTCTTTAATTCTATTGCAGACTACCGTGCCATTACCGGAATTGTCCTTTTGATCGGGATTTTGTATTTGGCGTTGAAAAGTTCAAAAAATAAAAATACTCGTCTTTTTTCATTTGGGCTACTCTGGTTCCTTATCTCGCTCATCCCTACTTCTTCTGTTTTGCCTTACTCAGAAGTATTAAACGATCACCGATGTTTTATTCCATACATTGGATTGACAATTGCTGCTTTTTCTGGGTTTAAATATCTCCTGGACAAGTATTTCCCCAATGCACTTTATAACAGGAGCAGCAAAAGAATTGTTGTTTTGATTGTTATTATATTTCTGGCAGGTAATGCGTTCGGCGTATATCAGCGAAACAAGGTGTGGCATGATGATCTTTCCCTCTGGAAAGATGTTACCGAAAAGAGTCCTTTAAATGCCCGCGGATGGATGAATTATGGTGTTGCCCTCATGAAAGACGGCGAATATGAACAAGCCGAGATGAAATTTCTCAAGGCTGCCTCGCTAAATCCCATCTATGCATTCATTTACATCAATCTCGGTATTGTCAACGATCATATGGGCAAGACAGAATTGGCTGAATCATACTTCAAGAGAGCTATTGAATGCAAAAATTTCGAACATGTCTCTTGGTATTATTATGGTCATTTTCTCCTAAGTAAAGAGAAATTGGCGGAGGCTGAAAATGCTTTGCTTAACTCACTGAAAATCGTTCCAGACTATTACAGTGCCAGAGTTGATTTAATGCAGCTCTATTTTAAACTCGAAGATTGGGATAAATTAAAGAGAGAGACTGAGATGATGCTGAGAGACTACCCGAATGACCCTTTTACAATAATCTTTGCGGAATTATTAAAAAGTAAACAACTGACAAAATGATCAATAAACTCTCGATAGTGATACCTGCCTATAATGAAGGAGCAACTATTCATTTGATACTTGACAAAATTAAAGATGTATCCTTAATCAATAACATAAACAAAGAAATAATCATCATAAATGACTGTTCTACTGATAATACGGAAGAAGCTGTTCAACTTTACATGAAGTTAAATCCTGAAATGGATATTCGATACCACAAACATGCAAAAAACATGGGAAAGGGAGCGGCATTGCATACAGGTATTGCTCTGGCCACAGGGGAATATACCATTATCCAGGATGCAGATCTGGAATACGACCCACAAGAATACAACGATTTACTCAAACCTGTGACTAAAGGAGTAGCTGACGTGGTATATGGTTCAAGATTTATGGGTGGCAATCCTCATAGAGTGCTTTTCTTTTGGCATACAATAGGGAACAAATTTTTGACATTTATGTCAAATATGCTCACCAATCTTAACTTGACGGATATGGAAACTTGTTATAAACTTGTTGACACCAAAATACTTCAGTCTTTGAAACTAAAAGAAAACCGATTTGGGTTCGAACCAGAAGTTACAGGCAAACTTGCCAGAATTCCGGGAATTCGTATTTATGAAGTAGGAATCTCCTATTATGGCAGAACATATCGTGAAGGGAAAAAAATAGGATGGAAGGACGGATTCAGA
>JAHDRO010000392.1 GCA_018433265.1 Bacteroidales bacterium | reverse complement strand
GAAAAACATAAAAATAATGCAAGGATATTTTTAAAACTTGCATTTTGATATAAAACCCTATTGAAAAATAGGAGGAATGAAAAAAATGATGGTATAGCAAAGTGTTGTGCCATCTATCTCGGGGTATTCCGAGAGACTATTCAAAAGAAAGGAGGCGGTAATCTTGGCAGATAATTTTGGTTTAAAAATCGGAGTGGAAGGCGAAAAGGAATTCAAAAATGCACTTCGTGACATTAACCAAGCATTTAAAGTATTAGGTAGTGAGATGGCTCTAGTCAGTTCCCAGTTTGATAAAAACGATAAATCCATCCAAGCCTTAACTGCAAGAAATGAAGTATTAGAAAAATCCATTGATGCACAAAAAGAAAAAATAGAGACACTACGTGCTGCCCTAGATAACGCCTCTACTTCTTTTGGAGAAAACGATCGTAGAACCCAAAACTGGCAGATTCAACTAAATAAAGCATTGGCTGAACTTAATGGCATGGAGCGGGAACTTGAAAATAACCATAAAGCGCTACGAGACCATGCCGACGCCACAGATGATAGTGCTGATAACATGGAAGATGCCGCTGATGCAGCCAATGAACTTGCAGATAATGTTGATGATGTTGGCGATGAAATGGATGATGCTAGCAAGAAAACCTCTGTTTTTGGAGATGTACTTAAAGCAAATTTGTTATCAGAAGCCATAATTGGTGGGGTAAAAGCTTTAGGCTCAGCCATTGCGGGAATTGGAAAAGCCTTTATAGGCGCTATGAAAGATGGCGTTGAGTACAACGCTCAAATGGAAAACTACACAGCTTCCTTTACCACCATGCTTGGTGATGAGGCTAAAGCTCAAAAGCTGGTTAATGATCTGAAAAAAGAAGCAGCAGCTACACCATTTGGAATGCAGGATCTTGCCCAATCAGCTCAAACCCTTATGAGCTTTGGTATGTCTGCAGAAGAAGCTCAAAAACGCATGAAGCAGCTGGGTGATATATCTCAGGGAGATGCCGAGAAGTTCAAAAGCCTGACACTGGCATTTGCACAAATGTCCTCTACTGGTAAGTTAACCGGACAGGACTTGATGCAAATGATTAATGCAGGATTTAACCCACTAGAGGAGATCTCGCGTAAGACAGGAAAATCCATTGGTGAACTTAAGGATGAAATGTCCAAAGGGGCAATATCTGCAGATATGGTCGCAGAAGCGTTTGCCTCAGCTACATCGGAAGGTGGGCGTTTCTATGGGTCAATGGAAGCTCAGTCAAAAACCTTTTCTGGGCAGATGGCAACTCTCGAAGATGGTGTTGCTTCATTGAAGGGCCAACTTGCTGAAGGCTTAACAACTATGCTTTCCGGTACCGTTCTTCCCATGGTTAATGGTTGGGTCGATGAATTGTCTGGAGCATTTGAAAAAGACGGTGTTCAAGGCTTAATTGATGCTTTTGGAGGAATCTTAGAGGAAGCAGTTCAGTTTATATCTGAGCAGTTGCCAATTGTAGTAGATATTGCTTCGCAGATTATTATTTCTCTGGTTCAAGGGCTTACCACTGCATTACCGCAAATAACAGAAGCTGCAGTCATGCTACTGATGACATTAGTCAATGGAATCATTGAAACACTTCCAGCGCTAATTACAGCAGGTATTCAAATGATTGGAACCATAATAAGTGGAATTGCAGAAGCTCTGCCACAGTTAATTCCTGCTGCAGTTTCAGCGGTGGTACAAATCGTACAGGGGCTTTTGGATAACCTTCCTATGGTTTTAGAAGCAGCTCTGCAACTTGTACTTGGATTAACTCAAGGTATTTTAGATGCCCTTCCAGTGCTGATCGCGGCTTTGCCAGCCATTATTACTGGCATAGTAAATTTTGTTATAGGCGCAATACCTCAAATAATCGAGGCTGGTATTCAACTTCTGACATCTTTAATTGGTGCTTTGCCAGAAATCATTACCGCCATTGTAGAAGCAATTCCTCAGATTGTTGACGGGTTAATCACAGCGATTTTGGGCTCAATCCCACTGCTCATTGATGCTGGGGTTCAACTGCTAGTGGCACTGATTCAAAATCTACCACTAATTATTACAACAGTTATTACTGCTATACCAAAGATTGTATCCTCCCTTGTGAATGCTATTATTGGCAGCATACCACAGATCATTCAAGCAGGAATCATGCTGTTGGTTTCGCTGATTAAGAACCTTCCAGCCATTATAGTAGAGGTTGTTAAAGCAGTGCCACAAATTATTGCGGCACTGGTTAAAGGTTTTACAGGATCTATTTGGCAAATTGCCCAGGTTGGGACCAATTTAATCAAAGGTTTGTGGCAGGGTATTTCAGATGCTGGAGCCTGGCTTTGGGATAAAATCTCAGGCTTTTTTGGTGGTGTAGTAGATAAAATAAAAAATTTCTTTGGAATTCGATCGCCATCTACATTGTTTGCTGGAATTGGCGAAAACATGGGAGAGGGTATTGGTGTCGGTTTTGAAAAAGCCATGAATAGTGTTAGCCAGGATATGCAAAACGCTATCCCTACTGATTTTGACATTAACCCTAATCTGAATATGAATGGAGCCGGTATTAGTAGCGGATATGGAACATTTGGAGGGTCATTAATTACGATACAGCAGATGATTGTTCGAAGTGAAGACGATATTCGGAAGATTTCACAGGAGTTATACAATTTGATGCAGACAGGATCTCGAGCACAAGGAAGATTTATAACTGCGTAAAGGAGGGCGATGTATGGGCTTTATTTATAACGGTATTAACTCAAAGAATATGAAGATAAAAGCAAGGCTCACAAGTTGGCAGGCATCGCCCGCATTAAGAAACGCGTATGAGGTTGTTCCGGGGAAGGCAGGGGTTGCTGACTTTGGTTGTGATATCTCAGAGCGGATCATTACGATTAGCTGTAGCATATATCCTCAAAAGAGCTTTGCAGATTTAGTGAGCGTGTTAGATGATCTTGCAGAGTGGCTCAACCCTATGAACGGCCTTAAGCAGCTTATATTAGAGGATATTCCGAATCGATTCTTTTTTGCTCGCCTCACTGAACAAGTAGAATGCGAGAGATTACTTAGAACTGCAGGTGCCTTTGAGTTGAAGTTTATCTGTCCTGATCCTCACGCCTATGCGCTGACAGATGAACAATTCACGATTTCAAGTGTTGGAACTCATGAGATCCAAAGAATAACCGGGAATACAGATTCAGAACCGATATATCAACTTAAGGGATCAATAAGTGGATCTACATCCACATATATTTCTATTACCACGAATGGAGAGGAACTTCGAGTAGTTGGAGCTTTGACGGCAGATGAAGTGCTTGTAATTGATAGCGGATTAGTGACAGCAAAAATAACCGATGCCAACGGAAATACACTTCGAAATGGGCTTCCAGTCCTGGATGAGTTAAACTTCCCTGTACTTCACAAAGGTGAAAATGAAATAACAGTATCAGCTGTGGGAGCAACATTTTCGGAGCTGAAGATTCTGGCCAAAAGCAGATGGAGGTGATCTGGTGGCAATTAAATCAATCTTAACATCACAGACGGATTTTACGGGTGAGTTTCCTGTAAGCGAGAAGACAGTTGCTCTGTGGCGATTTAATGAAGCCGCACCAGATAGCAACAATATGCTTACAGATGACTCCGGTCATAACAGAAACTTCTTTGTATCCGGATGGTCAGGCACATCAGCCAACTTGTTATCCGGTAGATTAGGAAGATATTTCAGGCAGAATATCATTAATCCAACAAGTGAAAAGACTCATTTAGTGGCTACCAATGACGGTAGCTTTTTTAGTGATTTAGGTGAAAAGATTGTTGTTGGCGGATGGATAAATCCAACTACTTATTCTGTAGGGCAGACGTATATCCCGATTTTTAATACTAGACAAGGGCCTGGTCAGCCAATTTTTTATGTTTCTTTATTTCAGGGAAGGTTGCGATTAATGCTGTATAATGCCTCAGGCTCCTTGATATATGATCAGACCGAAACGCCTACTATTACCCTAAAGAATAACGGGTGGTACTTTATCGCTTCTGTTATCGAGGTAAACAACAAAAGGGTGCAGAACTTACTTTGTGACCGAAGTGATGGCGCTGTTTGGCAATCTCCAGTTCGAACATTCACTGGAGACTTAAATCAATCTTGTGTTGCGGATATTGTGATGGGGATGCATGCAAATACCTATTATTACGCAGGAGGATTTGATGACTGGTTTTATGAAAAAGATTCTTTACTTACCATGGAGGATCTTATTTCCTATTTCAAATCTTCAATTTTGGCAAACGGTGGTGACAGTGCTGCTGATGTAGATGCTCTTGCGGACCCTGGCTCTGTCATGTTGAAAGCAACAAACGGAGTCTATGCACAAAGTGGTCAGCTTTTTACGATAGCAGCTGCCTGTAGTCTTGCAGGAACGGGCAGGGTATCAGTTACAAGTGAATACACCGCAGGTATAACAGCCATAAGCCTAGTGGAAACTTCTACATCAGACGATCTGTCTAGCTGGACTGAATGGCAGGCCGTTGGAGCAAGTGGGGAACTGCAGTCGCCTAACAGAGAATATATCCGTTATCGAATTACATTATCTACTCAAGACACCAGTAGAACTCCTAAACTTCTTGAAATACAACTACATGATATACCAAAACCTCCTTATGAGAGACTTGGATTTGCCAGACCAGTTGTGTTGGATACTAACGGGGCTTGGGAAGCGGTGTTAGAAAATGCCTTTGATATTGTGGTAACAAGTGAGGTGAATGGAGCTGATATTTTGGAGTTTAAACTGCCATTTCATGATTCCAAGCGCGAGACCTTAGACAATGAAAAACAGGTGCAGATTGTCAATGATGTTTATCGTATTCGAACCATAACAGATGAGAAAAGCTCAGATGGAAGAGTTGTAACTCAGGTATATGCGGAAGCTGCATTTTATGATCTTTCCTTTAGCGCTGAAAAAGAACCCATGGAATTTGTCGCAGAGACACCAGAAGTACCTATGCGCTATGCCTTACTTGGTACTGGCTGGTCATTAGGAAATGTCACTGTCAGTACAAAACGAACATGGCAATCAACAGAGAAGAATGCTTTATCTATTCTTCGAGCCATACAGAATATTCATGGTGGTGACTTGATTTTCGATAGTGCCAATCGTCTGGTACACCTTTTGACATTTGGAGGTACTGATAGTGGGGCATTATTTTGCTATAGAAAGAACATGAAAAGTATACAGCGCGTAGTGGATACTAGAAGTCTAATCACTCGCCTTTATGCTTATGGAAAAGATGGTATAACATTTGCTTCTATCAATGGTAATAAAGAGTATGTTGAGGATTATAGCTATTCATCAGAAGTTAGAGTTGGAACGCTGGATGCTTCATCAATCAGCAACCCTTATCAGCTGCTTGAGTTCGCTAATATGCGCTTAGCTCAGTATGCGAAGCCACGAATCTCATATGTTCTCTCTGCAATGGACTTATCAGTGTTGACAGGATATGAGCATGAGGCATGGAAACTAGGTGATATAGTAACTGTGGATGATAGAGATTTGAAGTTATCTGTCAAAACTCGTGTAGTTCGCAGACAATATAATCTACAAGAACCATGGAAAACAGTGCTGGAGCTATCAACAACTTTAAGAGAATTAGGAGATTCCTCTGCTGGATGGGATAAAGCAGCCGATATTTTATCTTCCACTGATGTTCTTGACCGTCAGGAATTAAAAGACTTAGTGCCTTTTAATCATCTACGAAATTCACGAGCTGATGATGGTCTAACCTATTGGTTAAGTTCAGGTTTTACAGTTGACCCTAATAATGGTGTATCAGGAACAGCTTCTTTTAAAGCTGAGGGCGTTTTAGGGATGACGAAAAGTCTATCCCAGACCGTTTATCCTGCCAGTAGGAAGAGTTACACTTTCTCAGCGCAGATTGCATCGGAAAATCTTCAGAAAGGGCCAAACGGGCAAGTTGGGATTGAAGTTGTCATTGAATATGAGGATGGGTCGACAGAAACCAGGTTTATTGATCTCTTTTAGGAAGGAGCCAGTGCTATGGCTTATTTTTCACAGACAGCACATGCTATTACACCGAGAGGTATTGGAAAGATAAAGTCGCTTACCATCCGTCTTTTCATTACTGATTGTTCTGGTGAGGTGTTCTTTACAGATATGCTTTTGCAAGGTGGTTCTGTTGCTACGGGCTGGATTGGTCATGTGTCAGAAATTAAGTGGACGTTGGATGGGTAGGTGGTGCAGATGTCAGTAACATTTACCAGGTTTGCTGAGACGATTCATTGTAAAGAGGATAAACGAGTAGTAAGCGTAACAGTGAAACTACTTCTTGGAGATTGCACAGGTACTGTTTATTTCACTGATATTCAGGCTCAGGAAGGTGATCGTCTAACTGGTTATACAATTAATACAGAAACGATGCTTCAAAAATTCCGGGAGGGCGGTGTTATTGTTCCCGCTCGTTTTTATAACGGAGTGGTTCGTAGCGGAGAGACGGTTATTCTCTTCAATCTGGGTTCAACTTCCGCTGGCCTTGACTGTCATATTTATCCCAACCAAAATATGGCTGCAGGCAGTATCCAATTGTCTCAAGGAGCAGGGGCGCACAAGGTGATATTTAATGAGGCAGTTAGTCCAGGTGATACCTTTTCGCTACTAGCATCAACTAGGCAGTGTTTAAAGAACGGAAACCCAACTGATAAGGAAGGTTTTTTTCAATATACAGCATCCGGTGATAGCAAACATGTGATAAAGCTAGAAGACAGAAAATCAGCCCGGGTATTATTTGAGTTTCAAGAAATGCAGGAAGGAAGTGAGCGCCTTTGATTGACTATTTAAAAGGTAAGCGTTGTATGGTCTGGAGTTTCATGGGGAATACCCGCATGTATCAAGCATTACGAGACTATGGTGATCGAATTGATACGGTGGGTATTTTTACTTTTGAAGTGGATATCACCGGGACCATAACAGAAACAGGAACAAGCATATCCAGTATGCTTACTTACATTAACCGCTGGCCTCATATCAAATGGCTGCTTACAATCATGAACCATGGTACGGCTTCTATTTTTACAGCCCTTAGAAATAACACCAATGGTGCAAAGGATAAATTTCTTACTGAGATTATTCGCATCATGAATAAGTATCCTTGGTGTGCTGGAGTGGATATAGACTTGGAACGTGGAGGTGGCTATGAAAACAAGGATGCTGCTAATGCTCTATTTCGAGACATATATAACTCTGTTAAAGCCTATGATTCTTCGAAACTCGTAAATATTTGTCTACCGGGCATGACTGGAGTACAAGGCTCGGTTGGTGGCGAAAACTGGTGTGTTTATGAAGACTTGAATGCCTATTGTGATACAGCAGCGATTATGAGTTATGGCATGGCGTGGGCAGGCTCTGCACCGGGTTCGGTATCTCCCAGGGATTGGTTGGAAGGCATTTATGATTATGCAGTCCGGGTTATGACTCCTGAAAAAATATTTTTAGGACTGCCTGCATATGGTTGGAACTGGAGAATCCACGATACACCAGAAAATCTGGGCATCACTTATCGTGGGATTTCAAACACATATTATGCGGCACAGCTTTGGATGACAGGGGGATATAACTTTACGGATGATGGACCACCACAGCCCATGATTCCTATCATAGCGTATTGGGATGATTATGATAAGGTGCCTTGGGCCTTGCCACATGTGTATGACTACATGGAAGGCTGGGATGCAGTTTCAAGAACCTATCCTTTACTGGGTGAAACTTATAACCGTCGCAGGTATTTGACTGCCTATAGCAAGCAGCAAAAAACTGAATTTGGCACGATATATGTAG
>JAHDRO010000032.1 GCA_018433265.1 Bacteroidales bacterium | reverse complement strand
GACAAACTACGCAAATGACAATCCAAGTTCATGGACAAGCTATGGATCTATTTCAGCTTATGTTAACGCTAAAGTAGAACAATATTATCCTGCAAAAAAAGAGGGATATCAATATGTCAATTGGGAGGACGTTCTTTTTCGTAATGCCATTGCACAGAACTATGAATATAGCATTTCGGGAGGTGGACCACTTTCCAAAACTTATGCATCAGTCGGATATAATGAACAACAAGGTGTAAATGTGATGGAAAATCTGAAAAGGATTTCTGCAACAATCAATGCTGAAGCCCAAGCCAGTAAACACATCAAAGTAGGAGGATCATTCCAATTTTCCAGCACTAATCAAAAAGGAAATCAGGACGGAGCTGCAAAAGACAATCCTTTCTATTTGTGGAAAGTTATTCTTACTTCTCGTTGGCCATATAAAGATCCAGATGGAAATTACTGGATGGGGACATATAATGGTTCATATAGAAACCCTGTTCCTAACTTTGACAAACAAATTGCTACTTCGAAACAAGGGAGAACAATGCTCAAAGGATTTGTTGAAGCAGAAATTCTGCCGGAGCTTAAGGCAAAGACAATTCTAAGCTATGATTATACTAGAATTGATGATAGATTTGGATGGATGATGGGTCACCCAAATGGTACAGCATACGGCAATGGATATATTGGAGACCGTTATAGAAGAGTAGAGAAACTTGTTAGTTCTACTACTTTAAACTATGACAAAATATTTCTTGATAAACATCATGTTTCTGTTATGCTTGGCTGGGAGGCAGAGGATGATTCCCAACAATATACTAACTTGTCGAAATCGGACTTTGCCAATTATGCAATGCAATCCACATATCTTGCAGCAACACTAAAGGAAGGAGGTACATATAACGACAAGTCCACTCTACTTTCGTTAATTAGTAATCTTAACTATGATTTCAATAACAAATATTTTGTTACAGGGACATTTCGTAGAGACGGTTCTTCAAGACTAAGCCCTGAAAAAAGATGGGGGAATTTTTGGTCAGTTTCCGGTTCTTGGAAGCTTTCTAACGAGGAATTTATGAAAGGAGTCAAATGGGCAGACAACCTTAAATTACGTGCTTCATATGGTACAAGTGGAACATTACCATCAGATCTATATGGCTACATGTCTTTATTTTCTTATGAAATATATGGTGACGGGAATGCAGCTTACCCAAGCAATCTCGCTAATTATGACCTTACCTGGGAGAAAAATTACAATTGGAATGTAGCCGTTGAATATGATTTTTTGAAGAGGTTTGGTATCGTAGCCGAGTATTACGAGAGAAAAACAAAAGATTTACTTCTGGATGCCTCCGTGCCTACAACAACTGGATTCCAGACAGCATTGAGAAATGTTGGTTCAATGCAAAATAAGGGAGTTGAACTCTCACTAAGAGCTGATATAATTAAGAATAAAGATATTAGTTGGGATTTTAATATAAGTTGGAGTAAATATACCAACAAGATTCTTGAAATGTCCGAAAAGGGTGAATCAATAGTTAGCCGTCCTCATGTCTGGACTGCCGGATATTCCTTCTATCAGTACTACTCTCGAAAATATCTTGGTGTTGATCCAGAAACAGGATCGCCACTCTATGCAAAAGGGACACTTCTTGAGGATGGAACCTATGATATGACTCCTGTGAACAGAAAACAAGCTTCTTCTATGATTTTGAAAGGTATGAGCGCTATTCCTAAAGGTTTTGGTGGATTCAATACTAACTTCAGTTATAAAGATCTTTCCGTATCTATGGCTTGGAGCTATAAATACGGTCATTATGTTTGGGATAACGCTACTGATGACATTGACACAGATGGATACAGCTATCGAAATAATATTGGAAAAGGACAATTAAAAAGGTGGACAGAACCTGGAGACATAACAAATGTGCCTAGACGCATAGCTGACAATGCTTATGGAGGTTATTACGATTCATCACGTTTTTTGAAAAAAGGCGATTATCTAAGATTAAAAAATCTTACAGTATCTTATAATATTTCTAAATTATTAAAGGAAAAGGCAAATGCCAGAGTATATTTGGCTGGTGTCAATCTTCTCACATTTTCCGGGCTAAACTTTGATCCAGAAGTAAGAGATAGCGGATTTTACGATTTCTCAATGCCTGCAATGAGAACTATTACAATAGGCGTTGAAATTACACTTAAATAATTTTAATATGTTAAATATGAAAAAGTTCATTATAAATATTCTTATAGCATGTGCTGCTATTTCATTTACTTCTTGTGAAGGATTTCTTGATACAAAACCAACAGATCAAGTTAGTTCTGCTACAGCAATGCTTACATTGACTGATGCCACAAATGCAGTCAACGGACTATATTCTGACATGAAATGGTATGACTATTATGGGTCTTACATGCCTGTTCTTGGAGAGTTGAGAGCAGATGATCTTCAGACCAAAGACTCTGGAGGAGGTTGGGTTGCCGTATATACTTTGGACTACAATTCAGAACAGAGTACATATTTTGATTTATGGAACAAATGTTATGAAGTCATCATGAGAGCCAACACAATCCTCGAGAATTGGGAAGCTATACCGACTTCAACATCCTCAGATGTGGCAGTAAAAAATGACATTAAAGGGCAGGCACTTGCAACTCGCGCTTTGGTATATTTCGATCTGGCAAGAACATATGGTTACCCTTTTACATCTGATAATGGAGCATCCCTTGGAGCTGTAATTATTACAAGAACTGTTTCTGCTTCTGAGTCAAGACAGCCAAGAAGCACTGTTGCCAAAACTTATGAACAAGTATTTTCCGATCTTGAAACAGCTTTACCACTTCTGTCAAGAAGCAAGAACACAGGGCATATGAACTACTGGTCTGCGAAACTTCTTCAAGCTCGTGCATATCTTTATACAGCACAGTGGGATAAAGCATTGACAGCAGCTCAGGAAGTCATATCCTCTTCACCATATTCCCTTGTTACCAGAGCCAACTATCTTAATTATTTTAGTCAGGAGGGTGGAGTTGAGACTATTTTTGAGCTTCTTGTAAGAAGAACATCTCATTTGGACGATGATGGAGGCTATGACTCATGGTATTATCCACTTTGGCATGGTCCTGAAATTAATTCTACAGGCAGAATAATTGTAACCCAGTCGTTCATCAACCTCTTAAAAAATAACGTTGAAGACATTAGAAGCCAAGTAATTAAGGATGGATCGACATCTATTATTCCTGATCATAGAGACTGGTTGGGAAAATTCCCCGGGACCGATTATGTGGACGCTAAGATGAATAATCCTTTAGTTATGAGACTTTCTGAAGCATATTTAATTGCTGCAGAAGCTGCTTTGCATGTTAATCCTTCAAGCGCGGCAAGTTATATAAATACTTTACGTCGTAATCGTATATTGAACTACACCGATGTTACAAGTATAACTCTTGATGATATTTTGACAGAAAGACGAAAGGAATTTGTAGGAGAAGGGCACAGATTCTTTGATCTTATGAGAACCGGAAACAGTGTAACAAGAAGTGGAGGCTTCCACTGGTGTACAGGTGAAGCTGTAACAATTACTCCAACAAGTAAGAAAGTCTGTCTACCTATCTCACATTCACAAAGACTAATATATCCGGAACTTCAACAAAATCCTGGATATACTGAATAATGCACACACCTGACACCTGGCACACCTGTCGGAGTTTGTCGTAAATGGCTTGTAATCTGTGTTTTAAAAATCAAGCTTTTTAAGATCTCGAAAATTAAATACTTATTAATGAGTTATTTACGACAAACTCCGACAGGTGGTGCCAGGTGGTGTCATTTGGTGCGATTAAAAGACACCTAAGGTGAGGTTGT
>JAHDRO010000141.1 GCA_018433265.1 Bacteroidales bacterium | reverse complement strand
CGAGTTCTGATACAATAGACTTTGCTCATGATTCTTCTCCGTTTCTGTTTAATTTGGTTATTAACATTATAACAGAGAAGCTCTCATGAGCATTATTTATTTTATTGTGTTTCATTTAATATTACAACTCGCCAACTTCCTAAAATTTAGGAGTGTAGCCTGCACTTGTCTTTATTTTCATCCTCATACTTGGCAGAAGTCTTCCCCCAAAGGATACGGGTACTTCAAGCATTATGCTGCTGTCTACCTCAAACCTTGAATCTGCTCTGTCCCCTGAAGCTAATGGTGCATTTCTTATATCTACATCTAAATTCCATAATTGAAACTCCATCTTTCCATCTGATGTAGTTTTTCTATGATATCCGCCGCTTTGTCTTAAGCCAAGAATTGCATCCAGTCTATTATAGATATCTCCATAATCTAGAGATTCTTCAAAGTCATCTGCCATAGGCTGATATCCTCCTGAATAGCCTTCACGAACTCCATGATAAACATCATCATAGTTATCATTTACAGTAGAAATTACTGCATCTTGAACAGCATCACGTACACCTTGGGCAATGATCATCAGCCTAAAATATTCAGATATTCCTGTGAAAATCATTACGAGACACAAAGTCACTGCAACAATTAACGGGAAAGAACTACCTTTTTTATCGGTTAATATTCTTTTAAGTTTATACAAGATTTCACCTACTTCCAATATACTTCTGATTTCCCAGAAGCATCAGCTCTTAGGGTAACAGGAAAGGAGCCAAATCCACCGAATAAACCGATATTAGTTTCAAAAGTGACGGTGACAGTTATCTCTTCATTTAATTGAATTCTTCCTGACTTCGACCATGTAACCGTTGGTGTAATACCTGTTTTTTCTCGAAGTAAAAGTTCCCTATTTGTAGTTTCTGTTCCAATTCTACCTGCAATTTCTGCTTCTCTCATAAGTTCAGTAGCAAAGGTATCTACCTGTTGTTTTATAATATAAGTTGGGAATACTCTAACTGCAAGAGCAATAACAAGCATGGCACAAAGAACCAGTGCTGCCACATCTATATATCCCTCTCCTTGCTTGGATCTTAAAATCTTTAACACATAGACACCTCCTAGAACATTCCACTAAGGGAACGTATAATTTCATATATGATAATCGCCATATAGGTCATTAAGAAACACATAAGCATTACAAAAGAAAACACTCGAATCTTAGGAGGTATCTTCATAGCCTGTGCCTTTAATCTTTGAAGTTCAAGCTGTTTCATATCATGGGACAGCATTTGAAAATACATAGTTCCGTCATCTCCACGTAAAACCCCGATTAACCCCCTTGTAATATCTGACAGCATAGGTGAGTTGATTCTTGCCTCAAATCTTGTAAGTGCTGCCTCATAGGACGAAGATCGCATATCTGCAGTTAAGATATCCAATTCATCTGTAAAATCTTCACCAGCATTTTTCTTAAAGTTCTCTAAAATGGACAATACATCTCTGCTTGCCTTTAACTCTTGAGTAATAGTTGCTACAAATCTTGGCAGCTCTCTTTCTATTTTGTCTCTTTTTTCCCTTAGCTCTTCATCAGCTTTTACTATCTCTTTGAAATATACAAGGATACTTAAGAATACAATAATTGGTGCTAAAAGCGGTAATATTATTAAGCAAGGAATTACCCCCAATGCAATTAAGCCTGATTTGATTATGGCAGATGCCATATATTCTTCTGGTGTCATATTTATACCAGATGCATTCAGTGTATTTTTCATCCTATTTCTTTTATACTCATCAATAGGGATGTATTTAGAGAGCTTTACTGCCCATTTTTGAATCATTATATCTATATTTTTTGTCTTCCCGCTTCTCTGCTTTCCTGCAGCTTGCATTGCCCTTTGTGCAGCCAGACTTGGGAGCTTTAAAATATCAGCTATTATAAAAAACAGTCCTAGAGCTAGGAGTATCCCAAAGATAATAATTAAAAATGTCATCTTATCTACCTCCTATACTCTATTGGCTGAGTTAATTTAATTACAAAAGCTGTAGATATGAAAATGGCTGCAATACAAACGGATATAATTATCTGTCCCATGACTGTATGCATCAGTGTATGATACCAATCCTTATTGAGAAAATACAAAAGAGGAATATTTCCAATAACCAGTATCTGCATAGTAATAAATTCTTTTCTTGGTTCAAACACCATATTTTCGAGTTCTCCATTCACTACTCGCATATCAGACAATTTGCTTACAATGGGAGTTAGTGTTGTCTTTAAACTTCTGTCAAACTGACAAGCAATCAAAGCATCACACCACTCATGAAAGACTGCATTGTCAATTCTTCCTTTCATCTCTTGTAAAGATGATATAATATCTGGATTTATAAGCTTTATTCTAGATACAAACTCCCTAAATACAGATAGTACGGGAGGGTTTAAATAATTCATATTTTCTTCTACAGCAGTTAATATATCCTCATTTCTTAGATATGCTGTTGTGATAATACTAAGAGCTGTTTCAAGTTCAGCTGATATAGCCTTTTTAAAGTGAGTCTGGGTAATACGAGCATACCAAAATGGTATAAGCATAAAACCTATTGCCATTACTGGAACTAAAAACATATTTCCAAGAATAATGGCAATAGATACTCCTATGGCAAAGAGTAAAAGGGATAAGGCACAAAGCATAGGAAACTTACTCTCTCTTCCAGTTACTCTTAAAATCTCCTGAACTTCAGCAATTTCACGTCTGAAAAAAGATAACTTTTTTCTTTTAGTAGTTTCATTAATCTCATCTTTAATACTCTTAGGCTTGTTCAGTAATCCTTTAAAGATATTGTCCGTAAACTCCATTAGTGAGATATTAAACAAAATAAAAAAACCTGTAGTCATTCCAATACAGGCCATTAACAAGATGGTACTCATAGACTTTGTACCTCCTTCTTTTTAAGTTTTTCTATATTACTAAGTGGCATTCCATTTTCTAAAAATCTTTTTGATAGGCTCTCTGATATGCTGTTAACCTGTTCATGATAGCCCTTAATTATAAACTCTCCATCTTCCATTCTATTTTCAGTAATAATGTACTGGAATAATGGTCTATAATTTCTGCTGCCATCAGACAATATTTCACATTCCATAATCTCCATCAATTTTCTTTCCTTATTTTCAAGCTGCTTACAAAATACAACTATAGGATAGGCCTCAGTTACATAACCCATAAGTGTTTCATCTGTCATGTCCACTGCTCTTTTACAAAGGGATACCATCCTTCTGTATGTTGCCTCACAAGAATTTGAATGTATAGTGGTAAGAACAGCTACCCCTGTCCTTGCTGCTTCCTGTGCTGCATTGGCTTCTGCTCCACGCATCTCCCCCACAACAATAATATCCGGGTTAAATCTAAGGGACATATCAAGAAGTGTAATTTGGTCTATCTTTTGTCTTTCATTTTCGCTGTCACGAGTAATGGTATGGACAACTGAGTTAGTCACTCTTCCATCCTTTTCACGTACCAAGGCAAGCTCACGGGAACCATTCTCAATGGTAAATATTCGCTTATTATCAGGAATGGTAGTCAGCAGCCATCCAGCTATGGTTGTTTTTCCTGAGCTTGTTGCTCCTGCCACGCAGACAGAAATTCCATAACGGATACATTCTGATAGAAAATCCAGCATAGGATCTGTTGCAGTTCCCCCATTTGTAAAGTCTTCTTTCTTCATATTATGAGGATTAACAATACGAATAGATGCCGCTATACCCACATCTTCATCTACTAACGGAGTCTTTAATACTGCAATACGAATGTTTTTGGATAAATGCCCAAGAACAGCAGGGCTGGCATTGTCAAGTACCATGCCTGATATATGGAGCATTCTCCTTATGACATTAATGGCATGTTCAGGTGAATCAAAGTGCTCCTCCAGTTTCTCGCATCTGCCATCGGAATATTGTATCTCAATATCTTTCCATGAATTAATATCTATTTCCTCAATTCCTTTTCCATAGATGTATTTTGTTAAGAATCCGAACTCAGTCATTTCACTGTAGAGTGCATCGATAAGTTCTTCGCTGTTCATTCCCTTTACAGAAATTCTGCTATCTTGTATATATTTAGATATATATCTTTTTAAATGTTCCTTAGAGTCCTTCACAGTTCCATCAGTAATGAGAATAGAGTAATTACTTGAAATATATTCCTGAACATCTTTTAGAACTGTAAAGAAGTCTCTTCCTTCTGATTCTGGAGTAAAAAATAAGGAGTGGGTCCTCTTTTCAGAACCTAACTCCCGTTTATGTGAATCCTTAATAGTATGATCTATGGATTCACTGCTTATGATTCCATTTTCTATTGGATTTTTATTTTCAAATCCGACATTTTGTTGGTTTTCTTCTTTTAAAAACACAGTTTTATTTCTCTTTTTACCTAACAACCAAATACCTCCTTTGCAATATTCTCAATTTCCTTACGAAAGGCTCTGCTGTCTTTCATTGTTAAATCTGCAAAGAGGTTTCCTGCAAGATATTGTTCTTCCACTTCCTGTGAATGAGGAAGTTTAAAAGCCACACTTCCAAGTGCTTGACTTATATTATCAACACTCTGCTGCGGCTTTAGATTTGATCCTACCTTATATTGTTTATCTGCATCCCATTTACTGTCACGAAGCAGTGGTAATTGGCTTGATAAATAAGATATACTTTTCAAATCACATTTAGCCAACCTTAAAACTGAGTCAGATTCCATAAGTGCAACTGCAGATAAAATATCATTTGCTATATAACTGCCGCAGTCAATAATGACAAATGGTGCTATCTTACGTAAGTTCTCAATCAAGTCTCCTGCTTGAACTTCTGTATAAGGAGGATAGGTATATTCATTTTCCCCTTTAAGCATACCGACAATTGTCAGGTATGATAGTTTTTTATGGGTAACCATATTATGTTTTATAAGTGCCTCACTTACATGGGTTGCAGCAAGAATACTTCCCAAGGATTTTTCATGTTCAAGGTCTGATGGGGGACAGATACAAGGTAGCATCGGTGCTGTCATATCACATAATAATAGGACCGTATTCTTTTTCTTATCTGCAAGATACTTGGCAAGCTTTGCAGCCAGAATTGTTTTTCCGCTTCCGGGACTTCCCCAGACAGCTAAAACCCCTCCATGCAGAATTTCTTCTTCTGTTTTTTCCTCTGTCTTTCGTGCAAAGATACTCTTCTTCTTGAAATTCAGCAATTTATTCCACCTCGCCCTCTCTTGTTTCCTCAGCTATACTTTCTTCGGATACTTCTTCATCTATTTCTTCCTCTTCTTCTGAGTAGAGTTTCTCTATTATTTCTTCCTGCATATCAGTAAACTTCTTTGTATTCTCTGGTCTTCCTCTATATACCAAGGATAAATGCAATTTAGAATCTGCTTCTAGCTCAGCAAGAATATTTCCTTGTTCAGGAGACACTAGAAGAGTTACAGTTGATGGCAGTTCCCTTTCATCTTCAATTGTCTGATCGCCTGTATTTGCATCGTATCCTGATGAAGCAGTTACAGAAATCACTTCTACATATTTAAGTTCTGCTGGAATAACTGTTTTTCCTTGTTTTTTATAATCAGGTGCGATTACAGATACAATATCTCCGCTTTGAAGTTTTCCAGAAAGACCATTGGCAAAGGTCTTAATGGTAATGGATATTGCTTGTTTACTCCCATCAAGATTATATAAATAGGCATTCTCAGCTGCTGGTATGTCTGTAACTTTTGTATTTAAAATATAATCTCCAATCCCTAAATCTGATGAGGCATACTTCCCAATAACATTATCCTTTATGCGAATCACATTTTCAGGCAAATTAAAACCTCCCACCTCGACCGCTTGAACCATATCCTTTGTGATTTCATCCCCTGCCTTAATCTCCTTGGTTACCCTTACAATTTCTGTCTTTTGGCTCATACCTTTATTAAAGAGTGGTGTAAGTCCAAAGCATATAAGAAGTGATAGTAGTATACAAATCACTCCGATTACTGTTCTATTCTTTAAAAATCCCATATGATTTTCCTCCTAATTTATAAAATACATGATTACAAAACCTATCCCTAAAAAGGGAGCAAGTGGCATAGATAGATTCTTTGCCACTTGCTTTCTTTTAATGACTGCTATTATTCTTAATACTGTATAGAACAATATCAGTAAGATAAGTCCTATTATTAATCCATAAGCCCCCTTCCAAAATCCAAGGACAATACCTGCTGAAGCAGTTAGTTTTATATCACCCCCACCGATACTGTCTTCTTTCAGTACTGCTGCTATGAGAAAGGGTAAAGCTACAAATATTCCCAATAGATTTATATAACTAAAATTCATCAATCCTGCTAATACAAGGAGCACACAGATTGTATCTGGAATCTCTCTTCTTTTAATATCTGTATAAGAGGCCGCCAAAAGCAGAAAAGAAAAAAGCACTCCTTGTAAGATGCTGTTAACCTGCATAATTGAACATATCTGTAATTCTCTCATTTAATGTTGGCATAACTACATCACCGAATAACATATATAAGCCTGCAAGAAGTAATGCTCCTAAAACTACTGAAATAAGAATTTTTACAGCTGTATCAATATATCCTTCTCCTCTGTTATTGCTAATTGCCGATTTTATAGCTATAGCTTTATCTCTTATAAAAGCATTTGTCTTTTCAATTACTCTTTTCATATTAATTAACCCCCTCTTTATTCAAAATGGTAGTTTACTGAATAGGTGATATTTGATTTGTTATACATGCAATTATGGTTAGTATAATAATAAAATTCTAGTTTTGAATAGACTCCAGTATTTAAAGTCCTGCTGAATGTGATTCCATTGCTGGTTGTTCCATAGTCAAGCTGATCCCATTGTTTGGTTAATACATTGTACCCACGAACACGTCCATGGTCACTTCCACTATGTCCTGATACTGGTGGAACAGTAAATGTATACTCACTAATAGTTGCACCTTCCAACCCATTTTCTAGAATCACTGAATCAGGACCGGTTAGAGTCATACCCCCTCCACCGTTTGAATCTGCAACAAAGAATACAATTGCAGCCCAGGGAGATTCTGCACCTGTTGAATCCACAGCCTTTACACGAACTGTATTTTTCCCTAATGGATAGACTTGTGTTTCTGAATTACGTCCCTCCCAAACATAGGTAATTGGATCATTGTCTGCATCAGTACTCTTAGCTGTTATAGTCACATTAGTACCAGGAGCAACACTATTCCCGCTAGGTGTCCTAGTAATTACAGGAGTAGTCGGTGCTGAGTTTGCAATTGTAAAGGTCTTTTCTGCCCAAGGAGAGTAAGCTCCAGCTATATCCTTTGCTCGGACACGAACCGTATGTGTGCCTACTGAATAATAGCTATCATTGGTTGTCCCCTCATATTCCAAGGTAGTTGTATCTCCGTCTTCATCATTGGCTGTTGCCTTTATATCAACAAAGAACTTGCCATCCTTAACAGTTCTTGTTGGTGTGGCTGTTAATGTTACTGTTGGTGCTGAATTTACTATTGTAAAGCTCTTTTCTGCCCATGGGGAGTAAGCTCCTGCTATGTCCTTTGCTCGGACACGAACCGTATGTGTGCCTACTGAATAATAATTATCATTGGTTGTCCCCTCATATTCCAAGATGGTTGCATCTCCGTCTGCATCATTAGCTGTGGCCTTTATATCAACAAAGAATTTACCATCCTTAACAATTCTTGATGGTGTGGCTGTTAATGTTACTGTTGGTGCAGTATTGGTAATAGTAATCTTTTTATTGTGAGTGAATACTCTTCCTTCACCATCTATGATTGTGGCTGTGAGAATAAATTCTCCAGTATCTGATATTGATATTTTCCCTCCGTCATTTGTAAGTTCACCATTGTAATTTACCGACTCACCTAATTTTTCTAATGCCCACTTAACTTCATTAGTTTCAAGATTTTCAGAAACTGTACTTACTTCAAATTCCTTCCATGGTAAAACTATATTGAACAACAGGATTTATTCTTACTTCTTGACTATATGAAAAATTTCTCTCCAGGAAGTCTGTCATCCTTGCAGTCAATGTATAATCTCCTTCTGTAAGGAAAGTAATTTTACCCCCTTGTGCATTTAAGTTTCCAGAGATTATCTGATCTTCAGATATAACTTTGCCATCTTTGGTGATTCTCCATTCCACTGGAAGTACATTATTGTTGCCATAGGTTCTAATATTGATAATACTGTCCGTATAAGCTGATTTAGGAAGTTCAAATCCTATATCTAATACAGGTAAAACTTCTATTTTATCTCCTGATTCAAAGAGAAATATTCTGCCAGTATCATCAGTGATTCTAGCAACAAGTTCGTAAACACCTGCCCTTTTAAACCTGATACTTCCACCTAAATTATTTAGATTTCCATCTACATAAGTTTCCCAATCCTGAAAACCATAGGTATTATCTACAAGCCATTCAATTTTAAGTCCATCAAGCTCTGTGCTGTTTACCTCGATATTAACATTGCTGTCGGTATGAGCATATTCAGCTAGTGTATAAGTCACATCTGGCAGAGGATAAACTTTAAAACCTTGCTCATAGTCATATATTCTTCCTCCATCATCAGTAAAGGAAACTTTCAGAGTATATTCACCTTTATGAGGAAATCTAACTATTCCTCCCTCATTGGTTAGATTGCCATTAACAAAATTTAAAAGTTCTACTTCTTTGCTATCCTTAATAAGTGACCACTCTACATCATGATTTCCAATTTCCTTAAAGGATGCCTCAATTTTTATTTCATCATCTGTATGGAATATTTCAGGCAAATAAAAACCAGCAGAACCTACGGGATATACGGTAATGGATACCTTCTCTGTAAATGTTCTGCCAGTCTCATCTATAGCTGAAAGAGTTAAATTGTATACCCCTTTTTCTTTAAAACCTATGATACTGTCTCCTGATGAAATATCTCCTTCAATAAACTCTGAAACCTCGACCTCTTCACCATTCCTAGTAAGAGACCATACTAAGTCCATATCTTCTGTATTTTTTGTTTCTGTTTTTAAGGTGATATTTTTGTCAGTATGAGTTATTTTATCAAGTTCTAACTTTATTTCTCCCACAGGATATATTTTAATTACATCGCTTACTATGGTTTCTTTTCCTAATTCATCAGTTACAATGGCTGTTAATTCGTATTCCCCTATGTTGTTGAACGTTATCAGGCCACCAGTGTCTGTAAGTTCTCCTGTAATATTAGTACCAAATTCTATTTCCTTACCATCCCTTTGAACAGTCCATGCTACAAGGCTGTCTCCTAAATTTTCAACCTTTAGGTCAACTTCTATTGTAGTATCTGTATGGGCTGTTTTAGGTAATCTAAACTCAGCAGAAACTATGGGATAAATATCTATATTCTGTTCATGCTTAATCTCTTTCCCTCTACTATTTACAGCTATAGCTGTAAATGTATAACTGCCGGCAGATTTAATTTTAATAGTACCTCCATTTACCTTTATCTCTCCGTCAATAGCTGAAATCAAATCTATAGGGACACCTTCTTTACTAATCTCCCATTTAACTGACTTTACATTTGAACTCATAGGAACAATTTCTATTTCTTCATCAACATAAGATGTAAGGGGAAGTTCAAAGCTATATTTTGGGGCAGGAACATAATTTGAACTTCCTCCTGAAGATGAGTTATTTCCTATGTTCGAGTCCTTATTTATAGGTTCTTCTTGTTTGTTTTTATCATCAGTTTTCTCTTCCTCTATCTTTTCTTTAGCCTTTTCCTGCCTAGTGAGCATTGTAAAGGCTTCAGCACGAGTGGATTCACCATCAGGACGAATACTTCTGTCTGGGTAACCTGAAATAATATTATAGTGTTTTCCAAGGCAAATATATTCGACTTCATCTTTAGTTAGATTATCCTTATCAATAAATCCTATATCACAAGTACAATCTGGATCATGGTTTTCTTTTACTGTTGCTCTAACTAACATTTTAATTATTTCCATTCGGCTGATAGGTTCATTAGGGACATATAACTTACCATAGTCCTCTATCATAATAATTCCTTCATTAACAAGTGCCTCTATATCCTTTTGGGCAAAATGTCCTATGATATCTTCAAATGCTGGTTCAACATCCCTACTGTCTTTGGCTTCAAGCTCCATAGCCCTTGCTAAGAGTGCTGAAAATTCTCCCCTTGTAATAGTGTTGTCCGGGTGAGATAGTCCATCAGGATAGCCTTTAACAATCCCCCTTTCAGTAAGAATATTAATTGTTTCCTCAGCCCAATGGCCTATACTATCTGGAAATATATGTTTTGCAGCAAAAACAGAGCCTATAAAGTTAGTCATTAGAATACATACTATTAAAAGGATATTAATTATTCTCTTTGATTTATATTTCATTATTAAATTTCACCCCTTACCCTGCATAATTGAACATTTCTTGGATTCTTTCATTTAAAGTCGGCATAACTACATCACCGAATAGCATGTATAATCCTGCTAAGAGCAGTGCTCCTAATACTACAGCAATAAGTATCTTTACTGCTGTATCAATATAGCCTTCTCCACAGTTGTTGCCTACTGCTCTTTTTATTGCAGTAACTTTTCCTAACCTTAACTCATTTACTTTTATAAACATATTTCTCATTCTGCTTTCCTCCATTTTCTTTGTTTTACATACTCATATTCATGTCTTGTCTATAATCCTGGGATTCAAAATCAATTTCTTTAAATCCAAAACGGTCTACATAATAAAACTCACTGCCCTTATCATCGTAAAGTTCGATTACATCAGATATAGACAGTGAGTGACCAGTAAAACCATGAGGATGATTTAAATTGAATTTTGTATAGATTTCTTCCAAATCATTGCTTTCAATTTCTCCATCATAGACAATTTTATAATTATCCTTATCAGGTTCACCAAAGGCTTTTTTAAGTTCTTCGTATCCTATAAATTTCCTCTCTGGACTTACATCAGTTTTTAACTGCCAGATACGGCATTTCTTTAGTGAGATTAATTCTTGGTCATTGAAATTTAGTCCATCTTTTCCTGACAATCTTTCAAATACCCCCTCCTTCCATTTAGGTATTAGTTTCCTCTGCTGTAGCCAGTTTTCTAATTCCTCACTTTTAAACATGGAGTCCACAGTTGCTATATTATCTTCTACATAACCTGCTGGATTTCCATAATAAATGATACCTCCATTTTTTAACTGTATCCTGCTCATACTACACCTCCGGTCTCATATAATTTTTCTTTCTGATGATTATTCATCTCCATAGACAATATTATCTGTCATTAGTTTTTCTTCTAATTCCCTGATACAGATTCCTGACATTTCAAAAATATCAATTACAAAGTTTGGTACATCAGCTATGTCATAGTCATAATCTGCCTGCATAACCACCACCTCGCCACTATCTTCTTCTGTGTAGGCACAAAGTTTTGCATCTATGGGTATTCCTGCTTCTTCTAAAAGATAATCAGGCACCATAATCTCATCATATTCTTCAAATTTTTCACAATATGAACAGTCAAGACATCTTCCGCAGACTCCTGCAAGATGTACTATTAGCTCTTCTGATAAGCTCTTAAGCCCTTCAGCTAGTTTAATAAGTTCCATTGCATTCATTGTTCCTTTCATTAATATAAACGCATTTTCCAATGTTTTTAATTCAATATCTTCACTATCTAATAGATTTGAAGACTTTAGTACCTCAATTGGTATAATGATATTGCTATTAGAATTTTCTTTTATAATTTTCATATGGAATTCCTCCTCATTTTAAAGTTCATTATTCATTTCAAATATATTTATTTGTGAAGGATTGTTATCCTTACTTTCCTGCATATCATAATTTGATATAAGTATTTCTGGAAACTGGGCACCATTGTCATAACGCTGTTTAATATTATTGATACGGGTAAAGCTTTCAATCTGAATATTTGGTGCATCATATAGATTCCTTATAAACTCACAGTCATTATAGGAAAGCAAGAACTTCCCTTCTATATCCATTAAGGTGTCTCGAAGTCTTATATGATCTTTCTCTTGAAAGCCATCTTCACCTACATTCTTGTAGTATTTTTCTGTCTCATAATAGGGTGGATCTGCATAGAAAAAGCTGACAGGGCGGTCATACTGCCTTATCAGCTTTTCAAAATCCTTATTTTCAATAACTACTTTGCTAAGTCTTCTATGTGCCTGTTCAATTAAGGGGAAGTTAACCCACATATCATGAGGCTGGCTGCCATAGCTTGTAAGTCCTGATGCATAGCTGTAGCGAATCAGCTGATAAAAATATGAGGCTCTTTTTACATCACTTGCAGGACTATCCCTTGCAAGTGAATTCTTTACTATTTCAAAATCCTCCCTAGAATTTAACACAAAGTGCAGTGCCTCTATTAACTCTTCTGGTTTTTCCCTTACACATCGGTAGAGATTAGTCAAAAGTCCATTAAAATCGTTATATACTTCAAAATCATTACCAGGAGGTTTATGAAACAAAACCCAGCCTCCCCCACCAAACACTTCTATATATCTTTCATAATAGAGGGGGAATACTGATACTATTAACTCCCTTAAAGCCTTCTTTCCGCCTATCCAACTCATAAAACTATTAATATTTCATCACCCCTCTTTAGCTTCATCATCAAGGTTCAGTCTCAGCTGATCACTATCCTCTGGAAAATGTTCCAATGCTTTGATCAGTCCTCTTCTTGCTTTGGATATCTCCTTTATTCGGCTTGTCATCTGCCTAATGCTTGCAATAAGTTCTTCTCTGTCAGCGGCATAATAGTATCCCTTGTCACCGCTGCATATAGGACTTCCGTAATTTCTTAATTGGTTTACTAGTCTCCTGATAGTTCTGGAACTGATGCAGAATCTATTTTGAAGATATGCACTGGACACAGCCTTTTCTTTTCCTGTATGGTATTCTTTTATATAGGTTAAAAATTTGTCTTCCACCTCCCTGCCTCCTTTTCCCTTCCATGTTTTTGGACAACAAAAAAAAGGCCGACTGTTTTGCTGTAATTTACAGCTTACAATCGGCCTTTTTATTTTTGGGTATAAAAAAACACGGATATCTTCCGCGCTATCTTAGTACACCAAGTTCTCTTAAAAGTTTAATACTATCTTTTATCCCTTCTAAATAAATGTGTTTTTGCATCTCCCTTTCTACAAAGTCGGATATGTCTTTATAATCTTCAATCTGTCTTTTTACTTCTTTTGGAATATCAGTATATCCATATAACTTTATACTTAATTCCTTTACCATTTCTACTCCTTGCTTTACTTCCTCATTTTCCTTAATCAATTTAAAATATGCTACTTCCAGTGTCTCAGTTACCGCTTCTTCCAGTATTTCAATTATATCTTCCATGGTGCACCTCCTTCAAGCACCACAATATATCACAAGTTACTTAATATAGCTATGAGAAGTTTTTCTATTCCATGGATATTTCCATGCTATCTGGCTCTTTACTGAATTCATAGTAGAACTTCTCTTCATTTCTTTTAATAAAACCATGCTTACAAGGCTCTAACTCTTCCTTTTCTATAACTGCCATGGCATATTTTACATAGTCAAAGTTTTCTCCTAATATTGAATCTAGCTTTACAATTCCATCTTTCTCTGCCATGATTCTTCCGTACTTTTCAAAATTAGCGCCTTTTGGTACGAAGTCATAGCAGTCTAGATTTTGAGAGATATCAAGGGCAAAATCAAGTCTAGTACATCCTTCAATCTCCATAGCTGATTCTAAATGTTCCATATAAAAATCTTTCCCTTGATCTTGCTCATCACAAGCATAACCTAGATTATTACCACTCTCGATTAATTCTTCTATGGAATCATACTGGTTTTTTAATTCTGTAATATTTGGGAATATGCATTTTGCATCTAATAAATTGCCTTCATCCCACTTATCTAAACCAAGTACATCTAATGCAATATCCAGCTCATCAGCTTCTAAAGTAAAAGATCCGTAATCAGGAAGGTTTATCCATAAGCCCTCTGGGTATTTTTTACTTCCAACTTTAATTTTTATAGTCCAATTATCTCTTGTCAGCTTATCTAAGTTTGAACCATCATAAATTTGTTTTACAGTTTTCCTTTCAATTGTATATCCTTTGTTTGTAAATGCACCTTCAAAGTCGTCATGGTATTCAGTGCCAAGTTTTTCTGTATTTATAAATGGAAGTATCTCATCAGATGCATCTTCTTTATGTTTAGCCACATATTCTCCAAGAGATTTTTCATCGGTAGCCTTATAATAAAAGTCAAAACTACTTAACTGTTCAGTAAGATTAATCATATCTGCTGCAGTATATATTCCGATAATTTGAATAGCACCCTCTAAAACATATTGCTCTTTAACTGATATTTCATTAAATCGCCTATCCAGATAGGCTTTTTCTTCTTCTGTTCCTTCAAGTCTTTTCCACATATAATTTAAATCTCTCATAGACTCATACCTCCCATACCTTGAGACTGTTCCTTGGAATGTTCCTCTGATTCTTTGATTTCTTCTTGTGGTCTGAATAAGACCTTGAAATTATCTTCTTCGGGAATAAGACCAAGGCCTCTGCCATTATCCCACTTCATGTGTATAGTTCCTATATCATCTACAAGAATCACTGTACCTTTAGTCCCTTTCTCAACTCCTTGCTGGTCATCCATGGTTGAAAGTAATTCTATTCTTGTTCCTGCTGGGTACATCTTCTTAATTCTTTCTACTTGATTTCTATTATTCAAATTTCATCCCTCCCATTATCTGAGTTTGATTTATTCCCATTTCTTCTGCTGTTTTAATAAACCAGCTCTTACTGCTGTTCCAGAAACTTATATATACATCTCCCATATCTGTGCTTATTTCTCTTTGTTCAAAAGACTCACCCCAGCCATCTGCAGCCTGTCCAATCACATTTTCTTTTATTTTCCCAAGCTCTTTATAGGTTAAATCATCATTTAATGTTAGTATTGCTACACCCATTAGTTCATCATCTACTATTTCAACAGAAAATTTATATTTAGCTACCTTCCCATTTACGCTGTCATGTTCATCATAGTAACGCATAAGGCCTCTTTCTTTTTCTTCTAGAAGAGTATCTCTTTCTATGGCTTCAAGGATCTCATCAATATAATCAACTATTTCATAGTTTCCTAATTCCATTGGTTCATTTAAGGTTTCTCTATCGCCATAATCATTTTCAATATCATAGGTTGTAACAGTTAAGGGCATATATAACTTTAATGTCTTTAGTTCTTTATCTTCAGGAATCATTATGCCTAGATTTTCGAATAATAAATTGGCTAGTTTTTGATTATATCCATGATAAATAATGTATCCCTTATCTGAGAATGCTCCATCTTCCTGTGCCATTTTTTCTCTGCCATATCTTTTAAAATCAATGTACTCTTCAAGATTTGAATCGTATTCAAAACGTCCTGATTCGCATATCATATATCTTCCGTAGCTTTCTATATCTTTAATGCCATCAAAGAGTTCAAATTCATACATAGATTCTGCAAGTGCAAATACTTCATCAATAGTTCGAGGATTAATATGATCCATAAGTATTTCAAAATATCTTGTATTTTGATTTCCCATCTCACTATAATACTTTGATAGTTTATTTAAGACATCTACCTTAATTACTGGTGTCGTATCTGCAGAAATAACATCTAATATATTATCAGGAAAACTATGGCTATCAACTGCCACTTCACAATCATGGAGATAGGGTGTTCCTAATCTCATCAGTGCCTTTTCAACTTCAATATCAGAACAAGGAAGATAGATATATTCATTCTCTCCCTTTGCAGTCAGCTGTACTGCTGCTATTGTTTCTTTCCATAGATATGGAGGGAACTGCTTTCCATTATATACTTGCTCAGGTACATTGCTATTTTTATATAGAACTCCATATGGCGTAATTATGGGATTAGGATTGTTTTTTATTACATCCATTGCATATGATTCACCATCAAGTTCATCTAATTCTTTTGTCGATACTGCTTGCCTCTCTGTTAGATATAGGTCTTTTCCCACCTTTTCAAGACTATTAAAGTCAGATACAAGGCTATAACAATACATATTAAAACTTAGATTTATTAACTCTGCCATTGTCTTAGTATTTTCTGCAAATGATGCAGCATAAAATCTTTCTATCTCCTTTTTACTAAATCCATCCAGTCTTTTCATTAAATAGTTCAGTTCATCTATATTACAGTTTTTATCATGCAGCATATTTAGGAAATTTCTATCCATACTATTTTCAATATAGCAATTTGATACTGTAGTAATTTCTATTCCTAGTTCACTGCATATCTTATCCAAATTTTCTTCTTCAATGGGAAACCATACGGTTCTAGTCTTTTCATTTTCTCCATTAGATTTTTTAATTGTTATGTTCAAGTCTTATCCCTCCATTCTATTTTGTAATTAAAAATATATCTGTACCATACCTTGTAATCAGTGAAGCATTAATAATTGTCTTAAAGGCTTTATCATCAATTAAATCCACATCGGCTATTTCACTGATCTCTATACTTTCTTTTCCTGTCCATATGGTTTTAGCCATTTGGTATATGGCATAGCCTTCTGTACTTATTTGTTTAAGGTTACACTTATTAAAATCAAATCCATTTGGTTTTACTGTATGCTCTAGTAGATTCCATAGAGTCTCATCAGAAGTAAGGAGAAATATGACGGCAATATATCTTGAAGATATATCATAGATATCAAGGTCTTGTTCGTAAAGCACACGATAGAATCTTTCCTTATGATTAGAATTTAAGAATACCTCACCTTTAAAGCTATCTGTAAGAAGTTTCAGCCTATCTTTAAATGAATAATTTCTTATTTTTCTAAAGCATTCATTTATTAAACCTTTGTACCTAACCTTATCCGCAGCGGATAGGAAACTAGAATGAATGTATCCACACTCATTGCATCTATTACTAACATTAATCACAGAATTACAATTTTTAGCACCTCCTTCACAATGAAAATAATTATTAATGACTATGCCACTTCTTCTTGGCTGAAAATTTGGCACCATAACCATCAGCTGTTCTATCCCCTCTAAGGAGGTGCCATACATAAATAATTTTGACATTGTTCTCAATCCTTTCTTTCTGTTTTAAAATAAAAAAAGGCGAAGCCTATTGATCATAAGTTGACCGATGACTTCCCCTCTTTGTGTTTCTATATTTGATTTTATATTAAGCAAATTACAAAGATTCTTTATACCTTATTAATTACCTTTTCTTTTTAATATATCAAGAATTCTACACTAGTAATAATCATGATATGATATTCCTAATATATGATATATAAACTGTACACTGGCTTATTTTAATGTTCCACCCTCTACCAGACCAGAAATCTCTATATCAAAATCATTTGTACCTGCTAAACCAGCTACTATACCAGGGATATCCTTCCACTTATTAAAATCATAGACATCAATTATATTAAAGTAAGCTTTATCATAATTAGTTCTAGTTCTTTTCCATGTAAAACCATGTATAGCCCAATACAAATCACCATTTTCAAAAGGTCTACTAGAGTCAGAAAGAGTTTTATAATTGCTTCCCTCTCTTGAAAACCTAACCATATCACTTACAAATCCATCATCCGCTAATAATGTTCTGATATGACTATACATTCCACCATAATTACCTGTTAAATCTAAAGTTGCTGGAGCTGGATTCTCCGTTAAGGAATGATTAAAGAGATCTAAGGCTAAATCATATCCATTTGAACTAAAAAATGCTCTAACAGCAGTCACAACAATATTTGCTCTAAGTAGTTCAATATTGGACGTTAATTCTTCTCTATCCATGGCTGCATAATCCGGATATGCCAAGATAAATTGATCTACATATAATTCAACTTCTTTTTCATTTTGAAAATCAAAGTTATTACTTCTGCTAAGCTTCATCATTTCTTCAAAATTATTGAAATCATTCTTTAATTTAGCAGGAATACTATTCATTTTATCGTTATACTCTTTAAGATCTCTAGCACGCATTTCTTCTAAGTCCTGCATATCCCTAATAATAATTGGATTTTTGAATTCCTGATCCACCTTATTGGTATCTTTGCTTGTTGCGTAAACTAGACTATTACTCATTAGAGTAACCATTGCCAATGCTAAAAGCATTGTTTTTCTTAATTTGTTTCTCATTTACTTCATCCCCCTTTTATTTTTTTATTAGCTCGTTGCAGAACTCTGCGACTCGCATAATCACTATATTTTATATATTGAAATGGCTGGATTCCCCCCATTTTGGGTATATATTCATTAACTAGATGTGTATAACTCAAAATAAATAAAGAAAGGAGAATCCTATG
>JAHDRO010000268.1 GCA_018433265.1 Bacteroidales bacterium | reverse complement strand
TAGCAAAGAATTTGCAAAGAATTTTATGCAAAAATGGTCGATTCCTACTGCCTCCTACATGTGTTTTGACAGTTCATCTATGCATGAGGCAGACTATTTTCTCGAGAAACTCAGTGCGCCTTACGTGCTGAAGGCAGACGGACTTGCTGCCGGTAAAGGTGTCGTTATTCATAGTAATATAGACGATGCCAGGAGAGAATTGCAGGCAATGTTTAATGGGAAATTCGGAACGGCAGGCCGTAAAGTTGTGATTGAGGAATTTCTTAAGGGGATAGAACTCTCGGTCTTTATACTTACTGATGGAAAAGAATATTTAATTCTGCCGGAGGCCAAGGATTATAAAAGAATTGGAGATGGTGACACAGGTCTCAACACTGGCGGCATGGGAGCCGTCAGTCCTGTCCCGTTTGCTGGAGAAGAGTTTATGAGAAAGGTTGAAGAGAGAATAATAAAACCCACAATTCAAGGGCTTGTGCGCGATAAGATTGATTACAAGGGATTTATATTTATTGGTCTTATGAATTGCGAGGGTGATCCGTATGTTGTTGAATATAATGTCAGGATGGGAGATCCTGAGACAGAAGCAGTATTGCCGAGGATTAAGAGTGATTTTCTGTCTCACCTGGTTGCTGCAGCTCAGGGAAAATTGTCGGGCGAAAAGATTGTTACAGATTCAAGAGTTGCCATGACTATAGTTGCTGTATCAGGAGGATATCCGGAAGACTATAAAAAAGGCTATCTAATTAAAGGCCTTGAAAAATTTGAGCAGGATAATGATATTTTACTTTTTCATTCGGGTACAAAAGTTTCAGATGGTCATGTTGTAACTTCTGGTGGAAGAGTATTGGCTCTTACAACTTTAGCTCCGGATATACATAAATGTCGTCAAATTTTGTATAAAGAGATAGAAAAGATTAGTTTTAATGATATTTATTTTAGAAAGGATATAGGTCTCGACTTGATGAGATATTCAAAATAGTTTTGTAAAGATGCAATACGACAAAAGATATAATTTTGCAGTTTCGTTGCCGTATTTAATTTTGTTGCTGTTTTTTGTCGTTTTTACCTCCTTAAAGCTTCCGGATGATAATTTTGAGAGATGGATCCCTTTGAGTGCCGGATTTATAGAGCCTGAGGATATTCCAACTTTATATTCTCATCTTCTTGCAGCATTTTTTCTTATAATTTCTACGATCTCACTTTATATTTTCAACGAGAGGTATTTAATGACCGGAAAAGAAGGATTGACTTTGCCCTTAACCTATCTAGTTCTGGCTTTTTCATCCTATCATACATCACTCTTTTCAGGAGGTTCAATAGCTGTTGTTTTGATAATATGGTCAATATACACATCGCTCAAAATAAGAAATAATGAGCAATACTCCTTCCTGGCTGTTTTTCTTGCCACAATCGCCTCACTTTTTGAGCCTCTTATGATATATATTATACCTCTGGTATTTTTTTTCTCGATTAAAGAAACCGGTATCTCAATGAGAAGATTAGTGCTGATCTTATTGGCTTTTCTTATTCCAGTAGGTATTATTTTTTCTTTAAGATTTATATTTTTTAATGATGCTCATATTTTTGCAGAGGAGTATCTATATCATCTTAAAATTGGAAACATAGCGAAGCCAGATATCAGGAGTGTATCACATCTTTTTTTTACAATATTTCTGTTATTATTGCTGATATTATCATTGCGTGACATTTTTAACAGGATTAACAGGTTCAAAATTATTCAAAGTGCCTCTTTTGTCAGATTGATCATACTTATGTTTTTTTTGTCAGGAATTATTATTCTGTATCCTGATTCAAGTGGCAGAATCATGCAAATATTTTCTTTTCCTTCTTCTGTTTTAATAGTTGAATCAACAGGGAAAAATGAAAATAGTCACAAACAAAGACTGTATTTCTTTCTTGTGACTATTTTTTTGATTTTGGGCAGAATTGCCTGTTTTATTTAGTTGTCCTTCCAGGATACTGTTTTAGAGCAATTTCAAGACATTTCATCGCAGCTTTGAGATCGTCAATTTTTAAAACATAGGCAATGCGTACTTCATTAGTTCCCTTGCCTTTAGTTGCGTAAAAACCTGCAGCAGGGGCAACCATCACAGTTTGGCCTTCGTATTGAAAATCTTCCAATAACCATTGTGCAAACTTGTCACTATCGTCAATTGGAAGGCTTGCAATTGTGTAAAAAGCTCCCATAGGCATAGGAGAATATACACCTTCCATCTTGTTTAATGCTTCAATCAGGAAGTCTCTCCTTTTGATGTATTCTGCACGTACAGCTTCGAAATAAGACTTAGGAGTAGCAAGAGCTCCTTCGGCAGCAATCTGTCCATAGGCAGGAGAACAGAGACGTGCCTGGGCAAAGCGGAGAACAGCATTCATAACTGCCTTGTTTTTTGAAACTATTGCACCAATACGAACTCCACAAAGGCTGTATCTCTTGGACACTGAGTCAATAAGAATTACATTTTCTTCAAGGCCAGGGATATGCATGGCTGAGAAATGAGGCTGATCTGTATAGCAGAATTCTCTGTAAACTTCATCAGAAAATATAAACAGTTCATGTTTTTTAGCAATTTCACCTATTTT
>JAHDRO010000221.1 GCA_018433265.1 Bacteroidales bacterium | reverse complement strand
ATAATTGTGACTATTTCTCAGGACAAAGAGATTAACATGTTTGATTGCGAAAATTATTCTCAATATAAGACTTCTGCTCAAATATTCCCAGCAAAAACATCTAGTTTTGATCCTCAAGCATTTTATTCTATAAACAATCAGTATTGGGTATTAGTAGCGAATAATGTCGCATATGTTTATCCTAGCAATCAAGGCGTCACCTCTTTTATGCTGCCAGTTTCAGGTACTAATTATGTTGACAATGCTGTAATGGTTTGTGATAATTCTGCAGGTGCAGGGCCTTATGCATTCTGGTACAACAACAATACCGGTAAAATATACAATATAACTGCACCATATTCAAGTCCGGCCGGTGGTGGAGAATATTCTGCTCAGGGGGTATTTAATCCGACAAATTTACCAGGAAGAAGAATTATTGCTGGGGATATTTCTGTAGATGGAATATCGCCGACCATGTTAATGCGAAATGAATCTACAGGAAATTATGAAATATATTCAATGTCCTTTGGTTACTATGACTCAAACTGGAATTATTTTCCATCCAATCCTAAATTAAAGGCTGAACTACCTTCTGGTTTGACATCAATAATCAATTCCTCTGTTTCTGTATTTTTTAATATGTTTGAACCTGTTATGTTTGTTGATACTCAATCAAAGATATATGCTGTTACTTTTGGTGGAGGTATTGTGTCATACAGTGAAGTATACAATGTTCCATCAGGTTAACAGATAACTCTTGCCAAATTATATGTTCAAGGTAGGTATAGGTTAAACAGAACAGAATTTAGTCAGGAAAGTGGGCCAATTTTTGAACCTCCATTGGCTTTGAATACAAAAGCTATTGTAGTGGCAACAAAGAAGAGTGAATACGAAGGACAGATTTACCTTATTCCTCAGAGTGCATCTAGTACCGGAGCCCTTAATATCTCACAGGCTAAAAAATATTCTGGTTTTGGAAAAATATTGGATTTTACAATGCAGGGACAATGACAGTAAATTATTAATTGAAATAAGATAATACCAAATAAATTACAAATATTAATGAGAAAATTGATTTTAACGGGCATTCTGCTAATGTCCTGTGTGTGTGTGGCATTTGCTGAGGAAAAGGATTCGAAGTCAGCAACTCAAAATAAGGATACAGTTTCTACCTATAAAAAACTATTTGCTAAAAAGCATGAAACAGCAAGTGGAATGTTCGTTTTGCATAAGATTAACGGGAAAGTTTACTTTGAGATTCCCTTGACGATGATGAAACGAGATATGTTAATTGCATCCACAGTATCTGAAACAAGTGATAATGCAAATGGTATTGTTGGTTCAAAGGGAGATCCTATTCACATCATTTTTACTAAATCAGGAGAAAATGTTCAGGTTAGAAGAGTAAATTCTGACGTCATAACAGATAATACCGATTCAGGAATTGGTAAAGCTATTGAGAGAAGCAGTATCGGTTCCATAATGAAAAGCATGAAAATAGAGGCATATACAGAAGATAGTCTGGCAGTTGTTGTTGATATGACTAATTTCTTCGTGGGAGACAATAAAGATTTGACGCCTTTCGATAAGTACAGTCAATATACTATGATTTATGGTCTTAAAAGAAATGAGACATTTCAACAGGAAAAATCATTTTTGGGCAATATCAAGGCATTTAGTGACAATGTAGTAGTTACAAGCACTTTGAGCTATACTTATTCCTTAACAGATCAAAAGACAAACAAAACTATAGTTAAGGATGAGCCTTTTACGGCTGTTGTTTCGCGATCAATTGTTCTGCTTAGAGATAAACCGGTAAAGCCTCGAATTGCTGACTACAGAGTTGCTGTTTTCAGTACAGTGAAGCAGATGCTTGGAGAGAAAGATCAATCTTCCAGAAATGTTTATTATGCTAACAGGTGGAATCTTGAGCCTGCCAGTATTGAAGATTTCAAATCTGGTAAATTGGTAGAGCCTGTTAAACCTATAATCTTTTATGTGGACAGCAATTTCCCTGATCCATGGAAACCATTTATTAAGGAAGCAATAGAACAATGGAACGAATTGTTTGAACAGGCAGGATTTAAAAATGCAGTAAGAGCTCTTGATTTTCCAGAGAATGACCCGGAATTTGATCCAGACAATATTAAATATTCGTGTGTAAGATATGCTCCCATTGGAATAGAAAATGCAATGGGACCTTCATGGGTAGATCCAAGATCCGGAGAAATTATAAATGCATCGGTGTACGTATATCATGATATTATCAAATTGTTGAATAATTGGATGTTTGTTCAAATATCACCTGCAGATGAGAGAATCAGAACAGTAAAAATTCCACAAGATATTATAAATGATGGCATACGTTATGTCATTTCACATGAAATTGGGCATTGTTTGGGATTTATGCATAATATGAGCGCTTCAAGTGTTATTCCTGTTGATTCTCTTCGCTCACCATCATTTACTAAAACGACAGGGACAACAACTTCTATCATGGATTATGCAAGGTTTAACTATGTAGCGCAACCTGGAGATAAAGAAAGAGGGGTTAAGCTTACTCCTCCTAGATTTGGCGAGTATGACAGGTTTGTGCTGAAATGGAATTATACTTTTTTTCCAGATATAAAGGATCCTGTGAATGAATCTATAATTCTTTCAAAGGTCGTAAGCGACTCTATTAAGAATCCAATTTACAGGTATGGAAAACAACTAAGCTCTCCTCTTGACCCTCGATCACAAACAGAAGATCTTGGAGATGATGCAATTAAAGCCTCCGAATACGGAATCAAAAACTTAAAATTTTTAATTAGTAATTTAAATGAATGGGTGGCTAATGAAGATGATGATTTTTCTTATAGGAGCGATATTTATGACGCAGTTATTTTTCAGTATGTAAGATATATTAATCACATATTTGCCAACGTTGGAGGCATTTACCTCAATGAAGTAAAAGTTGAAGACAAGATGGTTCCGTTTGAAAGTGTTGAAAAGGAAAAGCAGAAATTGGCACTGAAATTCATTATGCAGCAAATCAATGATCTTGACTGGGTGGAGAATGAGCAATTGATGAAAAATCTAACAATTATGGGTTCAGCCAAAAATCTGCTCCAGACTGTTTTGGCTAAAGCAGTAATTAATGCTCCATCCAAGGTTCTTTTATCAGCCTCAATCTCAAAGGATCCATATAGTTTTGATGAATGTTACGAGGATGTTTTCAATTTTGTGTGGCAACCTCTAAAGGAGAAAAAAAATCTATCTGAAATTGATAAATACATTCAAACAGCTTTTGTGAACAGCATAATTTCTTTTTCAAAGACATCAAAATTAGTTTCAGGTACAGGGATAGATAATTTCTCTCTTTTTGATATTCTTAAAGACGAAGATAAATTAGGAAGATTTTACAGTCATTTGCAAAATTACGCTTTAATGGAGAATTTTAATCCATCATCTGAGTTTAATTCTACTGCAGGTTATGGAGTTCCTTCAACAAAATTTAATTTGATTTTCAACCCTGAGAGCAATTATTACAAATATCTGGTAAGGTCAAAAGGAGTGCTGAAATCAGCTTTAAAAACAAAAGCCAGCAAAGAAGACAAATTGCATTATGAGTTGCTGTTAAAGCAGATAAATGCCTCTATAAATGTTAAGAAATAAGTGTGATAATGAAAATAAGTTTGAATAATAGTTTTGGAACAATATTGCTGGTAATATTCTTGGCACTTTCACTGATTTCTTTTTCCAGTAATTATAGTTATGCATCTTTAAAAAGTAGATCTGGGATTGTTGGTAATGATACAACTTCTGCATCTAAATTGTCCCCATACGAAAAACTGTTTTATAAAAAGAATGTGAAGACTTCAAAAGGATTTATCAATTTGCATCTTATAGGAGATAAGATCTATTTTGAATTACCTCTTAATCTTATTGGCAAGGATTTATTGATGTCATCAGTGGTTGATAATGTCAGTAATATGAGTTTAAGTTATGTAGGTCAGAGAACTTCAAGACCCTCACATGTTTGTTTCACCAAAAGTGATTCATTGATTCAGTTAAATATAGTTCCGCTGACTAGAATTGTAGATTCGAATGACACAGGTATTAAAACAGCTGTCAACAAATCCTCTTTGCCTAGAGTTATTGGATCTTCATCTATTTTAGCTTATAATCAAGACAGTAGTGCAGTGGTTT
>JAHDRO010000113.1 GCA_018433265.1 Bacteroidales bacterium | reverse complement strand
TTAATGAGCTGTTTACAACAAACTCCGACAGGTGGAGTAGTAATTGGTATTGATATTGGCAGTACGACTACAAAAGCTGTGGCTGTGAAGGATGGCGTAATTGTTCAGACTGTAAAGACACGAGCTTTTGATGCTGTCACTTCTGCAACAGGTGCTTTTGGAAAAATGATTATGGAGAGTAAGACTACAATTTTGGATGTCGAGAAAATAATAGTCACGGGAGCCGGTTCGTTGAGGATTAATTCTGAAATTTTTGGTATTCCCACTTCAAAAATAAATGAGATAGAGGCAATTGGTATAGGTGGCATGTTTTTATCCAAAAGTGATAATATCATAATTACTAATATAGGAACAGGGACCTCAGTAATTGAGGCAACTAAAGAAAAAATTACACATCTTGGCGGAACAGGAGTTGGAGGGGGTACCATTATTGGACTTGCCAAAGAGTTGATTAAGACACAGACTTTTGATAATATTCTTAATCTGGCAGACAAGGGAGATCTTACTCAAGTTGATTTACTTATCGAAGATATATCTGATCTCGAAATTAGCTTTCTTGACAGAAAAGCTACTGCTGCCAATTTTGGAAAAATGCTTGATACTGCTCGTAAAGAAGATATCGCACTGGCTATAATTAATTTGGTTTATCAGGTAATAGGCGTAATTTCAATGTTTGCAGCAAAAAGTCGAGGTAATGATAATGTTTTGATTACGGGGAATGGAAGTAAAAACAGAATTGGCAGGAAAATCTTGGAGGAAGTTTCAAGGATGTATGGTATCAATTTTATTTTTCCTGCTGAAGCTGAATTTGCAACGGCTATTGGGGCAGCATTGTCACAATCTTAAGATATTTATTTGGGCAACATGCTGAAAATTTAGTATATTGCATTGTTCTCAATATTGAGATATGATTATCTAACAAGTAGTTGTTATGTCACAGAAAAAGGAACATAGAGAGAAACGAACTAAGAAGGAGCCAAAAATGACTCTTAAAGAGAAGCGCGCTGCAAAAGAGGCAAAACGCAAAGAAAAAAGCAATGAATAGTCTGATGCTTTAAAGATTGAGAAAAGGAGCTGACTAAAAAGAGGTACTTTTTAGGTAAGCTCCTTTTTAATCGTCAACATTTAGTATTTCTCCCAAAAAATAATCAATACACATTGCAGGGTATTCCTGTCCCTTTTCAACTTTATAGATCTGATCTTCGTTTTCGTCCATCAAACATACAACTTCTGCATCTTTAACTTTAAAACACAATTTTGGAAATTCTTTTTCACCAGCAGACTTTGAAGGTTTGATAATTATATAATCATATTTAATGGGTTGTATATATATATCTTGCGTTCCATTGGGAATTGCTTCCCAATCTGTGTACTTGGTATGTGAGATTAAATCTTCAAAACCAATATACTTGTGGGAGTTTGAAGGTTTGATGTCAAGGGTTACAATTCTTTTTTTCCCTGAAGCAATCTCCTCGAATTCAGTCTGCTTGATGCTAAGAGTGAGCGTTTTCATAATTTGTATTTATTATAAAATTAAATCAAGATGTTGAGAATAAATATAATGAAAAGCTCAACATCTTCCAAATTTTATAAAGATTAATTATTCGGACAGAGTAAAGTAGCGAGTAGCAACCTGACGTCTTTCTCCAGTGTCTCTATCAATAATATAATAATCAATTTTCCATTTGCCAATCAATTTTGTGCTTGGATTGATTATTAATATGCTGAAACCTGGTTCAAAGAAGCCAAAAGGGCCAAATTTCTCTTTGCTTTTATCAGGATATGTTATGACGTATTCACAAAGCAATGCGGGTTGTCCCTTATTATTAAGGAAATCTTTAATTGGTGGACCAATAATCCATGTTGCAAATGTTTTTTCCGTATCAGTTAACAGTTTGAAATTGTAAATATCATTTTTTGACCAGTAGTTGCTCCTTTGAACAATCTTCAGCTCTTTGCTATATTCAGACATGTCAAGAATACCAATTCCAACATCCTTAACATACCAACTCTGAGTGTAGGAAGAAAGTTGTAATAAAAGAAACAGGGCAATAATAGTCAGATTTTTCATTTCAAAATGACATTCGAGTTACAGTTGCAAATCTACTCAAAAATGGTTATGCATCTACACCAAGAACGAATTTCAGAAGGTAGCCTACAAAAAATGAGAATGTTGCTACGCCAAGACTGATTATTGTCATTTCAAGAAAACGTGATTTAAAATTAAGATCCTTA
>JAHDRO010000362.1 GCA_018433265.1 Bacteroidales bacterium | reverse complement strand
AGAATTAAGGATCCAATTATGGCAGCAGTTAATGAGGAAAGCAAAACAACTCTTTTACCTGCTGCAACTATGTCAGGATCTTCAAATGCTAAATTATCGATAAAGATAGACATTGTAAAACCAATTCCAGCAATTATTCCTACTGAAAATAACATTTTCCAGTTGGAATTTGTTGGTAAATCGGCCAAACCTATTTTACAGGCGACATAAGATGAGAGGAATATTCCAATTGGTTTACCAAAGACCAGGCCACAAAAAATACCTTTTGAGATATTCTGAAGTGGTCCGCTTAAGTCTATTGAAAATTTAACTCCTGCATTAGCAAGGGCAAACACAGGAACTATTATAAATGTAACTATTGGAGTAATGAAACTCTCCATTTTCTTTAAAAGAGGAACTCTATTCTTCGTTAAATTATCTTCTTTCATTTTTACCGGGATAGTCATAGCTAGAAGTACTCCGGCAATAGTTGAATGTATTCCCGATTTCAATATGAAAAGCCAAAGCAATAAGCCTGGAAGAATATAAAAAACAGCGTTTTGAACATTCTTCTTGTTCATGGCTATCAGGATTATCATTATGGCAGATGCCCATAAAAGCATTGTAAAGTTAATATCATGTGTTGGATAAAAGATCGCTATTACGATGATTGCGCCTAAATCGTCGACAATGGCCAAAGCTGTGAGAAAAACTTTCAATGAATGGGGAACTCTTTTATTCATTAATGAGATAACTCCTATTGCAAAAGCAATATCAGTAGCCATTGGTATTCCCCATCCATTTTGGGTCGGAGTATTATAATTGAATGCCGAATAAATTAAAGCGGGGAATATCATGCCTCCTAATGCCGCGATAATTGGGAGAGACGCGCGTTTAATTGATGAAAGCTCCCCTGTAACAAGCTCACGTTTTATCCCAAGACCCACAGAAAGGAAAAAGAGAGCCATTAAACCATCGTTGATCCAGTGCAGGAGAGACATCTTAAGCTCAAAGCTGCCCAAAGAAAAACCTATTTCTCTGTCCCACAGCTTAGTTAAAAAATTTAATGGTTCAAAATTGGCTGCAATAATCGAAATAGATGCAAAAATCAGCAATGCTATTCCTCCACTGTGCTGATTGTTTAGAAAGGATCTAAATGCAGACTTGGTGGACGGACGTTTGATCTTCGTAATAGGAGTCGTTTGCTGGCTCATCGATCTAATTGTCTTTTTGAATTATATTGTGAATAAATACACAATTTATAAAGTAATCTTGCTCCGACATTGGCATCCCATTCGTTGTCAGAAGCTGGCGCTACTTCACATAAATCAAAACCGATGATTTTTTTGTTGGATAAAGCCAGCATGTACAGCAGGAAATCTGCTTCCATAAAGCTCAGTCCTCCCGGCACAGGAGTACCTGTATTGGGGCAATTGTCGGGAGAAAGACCATCAATGTCAAAACTTATGTATACGTTTTGAGGCAGAGAAGAAATGATTTCTTCACACTGTCTTTTCCAGACTTTACCTTCAAAGATATTATTGCGGATTTCATAATCAGTGAAGCTTCTGATGCGTGGGTCTCTATTGATGAAATCTGCCTCTTCCTGACAATAATCCCTGATGCCTACTTGAGTAAGTTGAGAAATTTGAGGTATTTCATTCAAAGCATTATACATTATTGAGGCGTGAGAATATTTAAAACCTTCGTATGCTTTCCTCAGATCTGCATGAGCATCTATCTGAAGTATGCCAAAATCTTCGTATATTTCAGACAGTGCTGTGAAATATCCAAATGGCACACTGTGTTCTCCACCCACAATCCCTGCAGTCAACCCTTTAGATATATAGTCTTTACTAATTCTGTAAATGTTGCTGTTTAGAGCCGCTGACGCAGTGTTAACTGTATCCACTTCACTCTGGACTGATTGCAAAGATTCTCCTTTAGCGAGATGTTCAATAACCTTTTCTGCTATTTTGCGTACTTTTTTATTATCTTGTCTTATTGAATAATCTTCGGGTATTGTACCAATTTTAGTTTCCCATGCACGTTTAACATGATTGTCAAACAGATCTACCTGCAGTGATGCATTCATTATAGCTTGTGGTCCGTAGCTGGTGCCGGAACGATAAGATGTTGTGACATCCCATGGAACAGAGATTAGAACAATCTCAGATTGTTCGGGTTTGAAAGGTAACCCAAAAAAATTGCCATTAGCTACTCCTATGTCATTAGGATTGAATTCTGTCATACTATTCCCTCTCTGAGTATGTCGTGAATGTGTACAAGTCCTATATATTTTCCTTTTTCAATAACAACCAAAGAGGTAATTTTGTTCTGCTCCATCATGTTGAAAGCTTTTACAGCCAATTCTTCTGCATCAATTTTTTTAGGGTTGGGTGACATTATATCACTGGCTCGGAGTGTCTGTATATCGATTCCTTTTTCAACCATTCTTCTTACATCTCCGTCTGTAATAATACCTGCTATCTCTCCGTTTTCATGCAATACCACTGTGGCTCCAAGTCTGTTGGCCGAGATATTTAATATTGTATTCTGGATAGAATCGTCTTCTCTAACCATTGGTTTTACAGATCTGTCTATCAAGTCCGATACTCTTGTATAGAGTTTTTTCCCCAGTGAACCTCCCGGGTGGACTTTTGCGAAGTCTTCCTGTGAAAATCCTCTCATTTTGAGTAGACAAACTGCAAGAGCATCGCCCATTACTAACTGAGCAGTTGTGCTTGATGTAGGAGCAAGATTGTTAGGACAGGCTTCAGAATCGACTGTTGCTCTGATAAGATAATCTGAATTTTTTGCCAAAAATGAATTGGTGTCGGATACCATGCCTATTATTTTGTTACCCATTTTCTTAATCCATGGTACCAAAACCTTTATTTCGGCAGTATTACCGCTTTTTGAGAGGCAAAGAACTATATCATCTTTTTGAATAATACCAAGATCTCCATGAATAGCATCTGCTGCGTGCATAAATATGGCAGGAGTACCTGTTGAATTGAGAGTTGCCACAACTTTGTTGGCAATTATGGCACTTTTGCCTATGCCTGTAACTATCAATCTTCCCTTACTGTTGAATATTAAATGGAGTATATCTATGAACTGACTGTCAATGAAACCAGCAAGGCGTGCGATTGAAGTTGCCTCCTTATTAATTACTTCCTGTGCAATTTGTGCTAGTTCTTCTTTTGAAATGGTCATAAAAATTTTGAGATAAAAAAACTAATGGATAACTTAGTATTGCAAAGGTAACTTATTTTGTTCTGTTTTTAGACAATTATTCCTTATTTTATTATATGCAAATTACTTCTGAATTTTTTGCCAAAAATGAATTGGT
>JAHDRO010000335.1 GCA_018433265.1 Bacteroidales bacterium | reverse complement strand
TTGTATATTTTTGGATATCCTTTAGCTTGTAAATCTCTCTTCCAGACACAAAGCTAAAAGCTCTGCCACTTCGACCTGCTCTTGCAGTTCTGCCTATTCTATGAACGTAGTTTTCTTCATCTTGTGGCAAATCGTAATTGACTACCAAATCTATATCGTCAACATCTAATCCTCTCGCAGCTACATCTGTAGCTACTAGTATGTCGATTGTTGAGTTCCTAAATTTATTCATTACCATGTCCCTTTGATTTTGCTTGAGATCTCCATGCAGTCCATCAGCTAAATAACCTCGAGATTGAAGTTCTGTAGTCAACTCATCTACTTTTTTCTTTGTGTTGCAAAATACCAATGTCAATTTAGGGTTGTATATGTCTATAAGTCTACTTAGTATTTCAGTTTTCATCTGTGATCTTACTTCGTAATATGACTGTTCTACTTTTGGTACAGTAAGTTCCTTATGAACTACTTTTATATATTGTGGATCCTTTTGGAACTTCTTAGCAAATTGTCTTATTTCGTCTGGCATAGTTGCAGAGAAGAATATTGTCTGCCTTTCTTCTGGCAACGTATTCATTACTAATTCGATATCGTCTCTAAATCCCATGTCAAACATCTCATCAGCTTCATCAAGCACCATGTACTTAATGCTGTCTGTCTTTATTGTCTTTCTTCTAATGTGGTCAATAACTCTACCAGGTGTGCCTACAACTATTTGCACTCCTGCTTTTAAACCCTTTAGTTGCCTTTCAATTGGCTGACCACCATAAACTGGCAATATGTTAAGCCCTTTTATGTGCTTAGCCAAATTTTTAAGTTCTTCCGCTACCTGTACAGAAAGCTCTCTAGTTGGACATAGTATGAGTGCTTGAGTCTTTTTTACACTTACATCTACCATTTCTAATAAAGGTATGCCAAATGCTGCTGTTTTTCCGGTTCCTGTTTGAGCTTGGCCTATTACATCTACCCCTTGTAAAAGAATAGGTATTGCTTGTGATTGGATAGGGGACATTTCTTCAAAGCCCATATCCCTTATGCCTTTCTTCACAGCCTCACTAAATTCCATTTCATCAAATCTTAATTTCTCCATATAAAAAAATTTCCTCCTTGTCATTAACTAATTAAGTATATACTTAAGTATACATAAATGCAAGAAAAAAGTTTAGAGCGACCTCTAAACTTTATCCAAGTAATCTTTATATCCTTCTTTTTCCATATCCTCTTTCTTTATAAATCTCAAGCTTGCTCCATTAATGCAATACCTAAGCCCACCTTTTTCACTTGGCCCATCATTGAATACATGCCCCAAATGCGAATCTGCTTCTTTGGATCTTACTTCAGTTCTAATCATTCCATGGGAAAGATCCTTTTTTTCAACAATATTTTCTTCATCGACAGGTTTAGTAAAACTTGGCCAACCACACCCTGCATCAAATTTGTCTTTTGAAGAAAAAAGCACTTCTCCTGAAACTATGTCTACATATATCCCTTCTTCAAAATTGTCGTTCAGCGGACTTGAAAAAGGTCTTTCTGTCGCGTTTTCCTGAGTTACTTTGTAAGATATGGGATTTAAGTCTCTTTTTAATTTTTCTTTGTCAATCTTTTTCATAATCATCACCTCTGATTATGTATATCCAAAATTAGTTGTTCTTAAACAAAGGCTCTATAATTTTTGGTGTTGGTGATTAAAACCAGCACCATTTTATTTACAAAAAAAGATGAGACAACTGACAAACTCTGGTAAAATATAATCAACCAAAACCATATTTTAAAGGAGTGTTGTCAAATTGTCTCTTAAT
>JAHDRO010000144.1 GCA_018433265.1 Bacteroidales bacterium | reverse complement strand
GATTGCAGCAGCAGCCATGGCGTTCAGCTCTATTTCGGTGGTTTTGAACAGTCTCCGATTAGGCAAGTTTAATTACCATCCGAAAGGATGACTTGCGAGAGGTAGTTTGGCAAACGGGTGATAATCACCTTTCAGTCCTATAGGTTTAGATGCCTCAATATCGTGAACTATTTCGATGGAAGGACGGGCATCATCAATTCCAAATCCTTCACCCTCGAGAATTTTCTTGTAGGATTCTGTATGTAAATCTGCAAAGCCGTCAGTGAAATCGAATGTATTGCCGTCAACAGTAATGGCTCTGTAAATTCTCTGACCGGTAGCTCTTATCTCGGGAGGCAATGTGTCGGAGTTGATGCTCATGAAGTATCTTACACGAGCCTTTTCAAACTCGAGAAGACCAGCAACCCTGTCATGTGTTTTGATATGAACAATGTTTGTGGTCACTTTGCCAAATATCCATTGGAACATATCGTAAAAATGTATTCCTATATTGGTAGCAATTCCACCACTTTGGAGGGGGTTACCTTTCCAGCTTGTAAAAAACCAGCTTCCTCGTGAAGTAGTGTAGTTGAGATCTATATTGTAAACCTTGTCTTTCGGACCTTCGTCAATTTGTTTTTTAAGTCCGAGAATTACATCATGATAACGTAGTTGAAGTATTGTATAAACTTTTTTACCTGTTTCCTTTTCTACTAACTCTAAGTCATCAAGGTTTTTTGGATTTAGAACCATTGGTTTCTCAGTTATCACATTGGCTCCAATTTTTAATCCGTAGCGAATGTGTGCATCGTGCAGATAATCTGGTGTGCAGACGGAGAGATAGTCTATTCCTTGTCCGGCACTTTGAAGTTTTGCGAGATGCCTGTCAAAAAGCTCAAACTGATTGAAATATGAGCATTCAGGGAAATAACTGTCAAGAAGGCCAACGCTGTCAAAAGGATCAACGCATGAGACCAGGGTATTCCCGGAATTTTTAATTGCCTTCAGGTGTCTTGGTGCAATATAACCTGCGACACCCATTAATGCGAATTTTTTTTCTGTTTCCAAGTTATTATATTTTTTCTTTTTTATTTCCAGCCAAAAGGATGTGGAGTCTGTTGAAGACGTGCAAATGGATGATAGTCACCTTTCAGTCCGATTGGTGTTGCATTTCTGATGTCATGAACTATCTGGATACATTTACGGGCATCTTCAAGACCAAATCCCTTGCCTTCGAGGATGTGCCTGTATGAGGCGGTATGAAGCTCTGTAAACCCTTCTGAAAATTCCACTTCTTCTCCTTCCATGGTTAGGGATCTGTATGTTCTTTTGCCTGATTCCCTTATCTCGTCAGGAAGTGTGTTGACGTTTATACTTAGAAAGTATCTTACTTTGGCTTTGTCAAATTCAAGATATCCTGCCACGCGGTCATGGGATGATATATGTACAATATTTTGCTTGACATCTCCGAAAATCCAACCAAGCATGTCGTAAAAGTGAACTCCTATATTTGTGGCTACTCCGCCGCTCTTGCGCGGATCTCCTTTCCAGCTGGTGTAGTACCAGTTGCCTCTTGAGGTAATATAGGTAAGATCAACATCATATATTTTGTCTTTTGGTCCATCGTCAACTCTTTTTTTAAGTGCAATGATAGCGTCGTGCAACCTGAGTTGAAGAATATTGTATATTTTGTGACCTGTCTCTTTTTCTGCAAATTCGAGTGCATCAATATTCCATGGATTGAGTACAATAGGTTTTTCACAGATAACATCAGCTCCTTCTCTTAATCCAAATCTTATATGAGCGTCATGCAGATAATTTGGTGTACATATTGACACATAATCCAATTTACCTTTTGGATAATCTTTTTCGAGGTCTCCGGTGTTTGAAAAGGCTCTCTTTTTGGAAAGATGTCTTTCAAAAAGCTCATACTGTTTGAAGAATGCGCATTTTGGAAAATAAGAATCAACTATTCCAACGCTGTCGTTTATGTCGTAGGCTGCTATCAAGTTGTTTCCAGTATCCTTGATGGCTTTCATGTGCCGAGGAGCGACATATCCAGCTGCGCCAATCAATGCAAAATTTTTCATCATTTTTTCTATAAACTGCGGCAAAGATAATTAAAAATAGTTATGATTGTCTGTACATCTCATCATAGTATCTTCTGTAATCGCCGGAGGTGACGCTGTCAAGCCATTCCTGATTGCTTAGATACCAGCGTACAGTCTTAGTAAGTCCATCTTCAAACTGTACGGAAGGGCTCCAGCCAAGTTCTGTTTGAAGTTTTGTAGAATCTATTGCATATCTTAAATCATGTCCTGCTCTGTCTGTTACGTAAGTTATCAATTTTTCACTGCTTCCATCCTCTCTTCCCAGTTCTCTATCTACTATCTTTACTATAAGTTTCACAAGGTCGATGTTTCTCCATTCGTTGAATCCTCCTATATTATAAGTTTCTCCAACCTTTCCTTTGTGAAAAATAAGATCGATTGCAGCTGCATGATCCTCGACATACAGCCAATCTCTGATGTTCTCACCCTTACCATAAACCGGAAGGGGCTGATTGTGCCTGATATTGTTTATAAGAAGAGGAATGAGTTTCTCAGGGAATTGATAACTTCCGTAGTTGTTGGAACAGTTTGAAATAATTATCGGAAGCCCATATGTGTCATGATACGCTCTTACAAAATGGTCTGAAGCAGCCTTGGAAGCGGAGTAGGGAGAGTGGGGTTCATACCTGCTGGTCTCTTTAAACAAAGATATATTGTCATTCAGTGAACCATAAACTTCGTCTGTTGAGACATGGTAAAAAAGTTTATTTTCGAAATTATTTTCCCATGCCAGTTTGGCTGCCTGAAGCAGTGAGAGTGTACCCATTACATTGGTTTGGGCAAATGAAAAAGGATCCTTGATTGATCTGTCTACATGTGATTCTGCTGCCAGGTGCATCACTCCGTCAATATTCATCTCTGAAAAAATGCTTCTTACTAATTCAAAGTCGCAAATATCACCTTTTATGAATGTGTAGTTTTTTTTGTTTTCTATATCCTTAAGGTTTGATAGATTACCTGCATAAGTCAGTTTATCAAGGTTTACTATGCTATATTCAGGATATTTGTTAACCATTAGACGGATCAAGTGCGAGCCAATAAATCCGGCTCCTCCGGTAATCAGTATATGTCTCATAGTCTTGTTTGTAATATTATTTTCATACATTTTTCAAGAGAATCTCTCCAATGTGGAATATTTATGCCATAAACCTTCTTAATGAGAGTTTTGTCAAGCACAGAAAAGGCAGGCCTTGTTGCTTTGGAAGGAAACTCTTCACTTCTTACGGGATGGATGGGGAGTGTATTTGAGGTAAATTTTATAATTTCGACCGCAAAATCATACCAAGAACAAACGCCTTCATTTGAGAAATTATATATATGGTTTTCAGCATTTTCAATATAAAAAGGCTCATCTTTGTGAGCTGATATTTCTGAAATTGCAAGGGCGAGATCTGCTGCAAAGGTTGGAGTGCCTGTCTGATCAAATACAACTTTCAGTTCCTTTTTTTCTTTTGCGAGACGAACTATTGTTTTTACGAAGTTATTGCCATAAATAGAATATAACCAAGATGTTCGAAGAATCAGATATCTGCATCCTGAATTTTCAATAGCCTTCTCTCCTGCAAGTTTTGTCTTTCCGTATACAGAGACCGGGGCAGTGATGTCTGATTCTTTATAGGGTTTTGGTCCTTTGCCATTAAAGACGTAATCTGTAGAGATGTGAAGCAGGAGTGCATTGTTCTCTCTGGCAGCTTCTGCAAGAAATCCGGGGGCTTCTGCATTTAATTGGTATGCAGCGGCCGGCTCGTCTTCTGCTTTGTCTACTGCAGTATAAGCAGCGCAGTTTATTATCAGATCTATATTGTTCTTTTTAATAAATTGAATTACGGACTCTTTCTGACAAATATCGAGTTCTTCGATATCTGTATAATAAACAGTACCGGGCAACTTGTTTTCGATTGCCCGCAATTCATTACCCAGTTGGCCGTTTGAGCCAGTAACTAAAGTCCCTGTCATTGGTTATTGTCTATCATCTTTATATTCAAAAAGGTAAGCATCTTTTAGAAGTGGATGTTTCTTATCTTTGTCGCTGAGAATAACGTCTTTGGCAGGTATTCCCCATTTAATAGCAAGTGACGGATCATTCCAGAGAATTGCTCTTTCATGACTTGGCGAATAGATGTTATCGGTCTTATATTGAACAATTGTATTATCTTCAAGCACTGAAAATCCATGGGCAAAACCTTTTGGAATAAAAAGCTGTCGTTTGTTTTCTCCCGAGAGTTCGACGGCCATATATCTGCCAAATGTTGGAGAACCTTTGCGAATGTCTACTGCTATATCCATTATCCTGCCGGTAACTACTCTGATTAGCTTTGACTGGGCAAATGGTTCTGCCTGATAGTGTAAGCCGCGTAATACTCCGTATTTTGAACAGGACTCGTTTTCCTGAACAAAAGATATTTTAGAAATCTCCCTTTCAAATTCTGACAATAGAAAGGATTCCATGAAATATCCTCTCCCATCTCCATGAACAATTGGTTCTATGATATATACATCGGGTATTGCTGTTCTAATAAAATTCATTTTTTCTTTTTTGTAAGATTAATAAGGTATTGTCCATATTGGTTTTTTATCATTGGTCGAGCAATTTCAATAAGCTTCTTGTCGTTAATCCAGCCATTTTTGTATGCGATCTCTTCGAGACATGCAATTTTAAGACCTTGTCGTTTCTCAATTACTTCGACGAATGTTGAGGCGTCTGATAGCGAGTCGTGAGTACCAGTATCGAGCCATGCAAATCCACGACCGAGCAGTTGAACATTTAATTTTTTCTCTTTGAGAAATTCCTGGTTGACGGTTGTAATTTCCAGTTCTCCTCTTTCAGATGGTTTTATGGTTTTTGCAACCTTTACTACTTTGTTGGGATAGAAATAGAGGCCAACTACTGCATAATTGCTTTTTGGATTTGTGGGTTTCTCTTCGATACTGAGCACTTTACCGGTTTTGTCAAATTCAGCAACACCATATCTTTCCGGATCGCTGACCCAATAACCGAATACCGTAGCTTCTGAAGACTCTTCAGCACTTTTGACAGCATTTTTTAACATTCTTGAAAAAAATTGGCCGTAAAAGATATTATCACCAAGAACGAGACATGCAGAATCCTGTCCAATGAATTTTTCACCAATTATGAAGGCTTGGGCGAGTCCGTCCGGTGAAGGTTGTTCTGCGTATTCAAAATGAACGCCAAAATCGCTACCGTCTCCGAGCAGTCTGCAAAAACCGGGAAGATCGTCCGGTGTTGAGATGATTAATATTTCTCTTATTCCGGCAAGCATTAGTACCGAAATAGGGTAATAGACCATCGGTTTGTCATATATTGGCAGCAACTGTTTGGAAACTCCCTTAGTAATAGGGTAAAGCCTTGTTCCAGAACCTCCGGCCAGGACTATTCCTTTCATGTCAAATTGTATTATTTATGTCTAAATAGACCCCGTTTTTTTGTTTTTGGTAATTGCTCCTCATTTTGTTGAAATATTTCAGGAGAAAAACATTCATCAGGTTTGTATTTCAGCGCATTGTAAATAAATCCCCAATCG
>JAHDRO010000190.1 GCA_018433265.1 Bacteroidales bacterium | reverse complement strand
TTTGGTAAGTATTTTCTTCTTTCGAGATATCTTAAAAAGGTTGTTGCCGCTCACAAAGAGAATAATCCGCTTGACAAGTTTGTCGTTTTCAATGGTCACGGATATAATTCCGATTGTCTTACCGCATGGCAGAACGAACAATTTTACATGCGCGAGGTTGCTCCTGAGGCTTTCAAGGTCTCTTCAGGCAATGGCTTTTATAACTATCGTCAGGATCCATTTATGAAATTCAAACTTTTTGAAAAATTACAGAAGCGTGGGACAGATCTTTTTATATTTCATGAGCATGGGGATTTTGACACTCAATATATAAACGGAGAATATCCGGCTGACAATATTATTGATTTTTCAGGTGACGATAGCACAGTTGAATCCATTTATGCAAATTCCAGATTTAACAGAGTCGGTCCCTTAAATGTTCTATCTATAGAATTAAGAAACATGTATCGCAAATATAAAGGCGACAAACGGGAGAATTTTAAGAAAGAGGTTATTGAAACCATGGGTTTTACAGACTCCTTTTTTGATCCTGAGGTCTTGGAGAAAAGTAGAGTGAGTGATTCAATTTTTTCTGCCAATTTTAATATTCGTCTTAAGGATCTCATAGCCATTAATCCAGAACCAAAATTTGTAATTTTTGACGCTTGTTATAATGGTTCATTTCATATGCCTGGATATGTCGCCGGATATTATGTTTTTGGAGAAGGCGGTACAGTAGTGGCGCAGGGCAACACTGTCAATGTCTTGCAAGATAAGTGGTCGCTGGAATTACTTGGAATTCTCAGTGAAGGAGCAAGGGTAGGCTTTTGGCAAAAGGAATTCCAATTACTTGAATCTCATTTAGTTGGTGATCCTACTTATATGTTTAGAACAGAAGGGAGTAAAACTTTGAACTATAATTTGGCAGTTAAGGGTGGTGACAAAATGATTTGGGACAAGTATCTGCATTCCAACAACCCCTCATTACAGGCCATGGCACTTAAACAACTTTCAAAAGCCAACATACATGGTTATTCAGATACTTTGCTTTCTGTTATGAAGAGCAGTCCTTTTTGCAGTGTAAGAATGGAGGCTTTAAAGAGACTTGTTGATATTAACAGTAGTAATATTGCTGAAGCTATTACAATCGGACTAAGCGATCCTTATGAACTTATCAGAAGAAATGCTGCACGATACGCAGGATATTCCGGAATAGTATCTATAATTAAGCCACTTGTAAATACGGTTTTATTTTCGAATGAGAGTCAAAGAGTTCAATATGTAGCGCAAACTTCACTTATAGTTATGGATCCCGACGAGGTGGTCAGAGAGATTGAAAGACAGCTTGTTTCAAACGCTAGCTCAGTTGTTGTAGAGAATACTGTTAAGAGCTATAAAGATCAGTACAAGTATCAGGATGAATCACTTGCTTTGATTTTAGATAAATCAGCTCCTGAATTAAAGAGACTGACTGCAATAAGAAGTTTGAGAAATTATAATTGTCACAGGCAGGTAGATACACTCTTAACTGTGTTGATAGATTCAAAGGAGAGTCTAAAAGTAAGAGCTGCTTTAGCCGAAGCATTAGGCTGGTTCAAAATGAGTTATAAAAGGCCAGAGATTGTTGAAACAATGGATATGCTTGTGAAACAATCCTCGCTACCAGAAGATTTAAGGTCAGAAATAGAGCAAAGTATTATAAGATTGAAGTTATGATAGTAAAAAAGCCGACTCGAAATCATGTGATATAAGCCGGCTTTTTTATTTTAATAATATATTTGATATCTATTCATCAAGTTCTAACCCCCAATCTATCCCTTTCAGGGTTGCAGGAACACCTTTGCTCATCCATACAGGCATAGGTGCTCCCTTGAGGTAGTGATCAAAGAACTGAGAGAGTCTTATTGAGAGATCCTTTGCATTGACACGGTCAGAAAGATTGTGGGTCTCCTTGTTGTACTGAAGCATCCAGGCAGGTTTTCCGAGTCTCTTTAGTGCAGTAAAATATTCAATGCCTTGTGTCCATGGGACTGCCTCATCGTTGTCGTTTGACATTATCAGCAGAGGTGTTTCTATCTTATCGGCGAAGAAAATTGGAGAGTTCTCGAGGTATAGATCCAGACCATCCCATAAATTTTTACCAATTCGGCTTTGGGTATGCTCGTATTGGAACTGCCGTACAACACCTGTACCCCAGCGAATTCCTCCATATGCACTAGTCATGTTGGAAACAGGTGCGCCTGCACCTGCGGCTTTCCATTTGAATACTTGAGGCTGTGTAACCATATATGCAACTTGATATCCCCCCCAACTTTGACCCTGAATGGCAACATTATCTCTATCAGCCCATGAATTTTCACAGATTTTTTCAACACCCGGAACAATACAGTTCAAGGCACTTTTACCTGGATGACCGATTTCGTAAGTTATATCCGGAATAAACACGAGGTATCCGTTGCTGATAAAATATGTGACATTGATTGTAGAGCGACTTGGAGCAGGGGCGCGGTATAAATTGAGATATTGTGAATTTCTTTCATAAAAATAGACAATCATTGGATATTTTTTTGAAGGATCAAAATCTTCCGGTTTGTATAGCAGGCCTTCAAGATCAATTCCTGTTTTTGACTTCCATTTTATCAGTTCAACTGTTCCCCAGTTATAATCCTTCTGCTGAGGGTTTATATCTGTAATTTTTGTCTGTGTTTTGAAGTTATCTTTTGTGATCCAAAGATTAGGAGATTCTGTAAAGTTCTGTTTAACATATGTAATAACGGATCCCTTTTTTGCTTTTGTTAGATATAGCAATGTGTAAGGCTCAAGAACCCATTTGGTCATTACAGGTTTTTTCTTTTTAAGATCTTTATAATAATAGCCATTATCTTTAGTTATTTCATCAAATACGGAAAAATATACCGTAGCACCAGGTTTAACAGGATCATTTACAACCCCAGGAGTACCAGGAGGGAGAAGCATTTCGCTTAAATCTACAATGTTGAAACTTTTCTTTTCTGTTCTTCCAATCCCGTCGGTAAAATTGACAGAAGATTTTTCACCTTTTGGATCGAGTTTCCACACATCATACCGGTCTTTGATAAAGAAGGCAGCATCATCTTTCATCCATCCGCATGAACCATATCCGGGAGCCATATCCGGTGTGTCATGAAGCTCGTCAGTCAATGATGTAGTAATATCTTTAGAGATATTCCTAATCTTGTCGGAAGCAACTTCATAGGAATACCAGTTTCTGTCTGTAAGATTGAACCATGTAAGGAATTTTCCTTCGGGAGAGGCAGATACTGATTGAATGTAAACATCTTTTAATAACAATTTACTTTTCCCGTCTTTTACAGAGACTATCCAGAGGTCCCTGTGAGGATTTGCCGACCACTGTGACTCCAGCTGATAATTTTTGTCTGAAACAGAATATCCCCACTGGCTGGACCATTTTTCAGGAACATTGACGATTGGATAATCTTCTTTTGCTAATTGAGCAAAGGCTGGTTCACCATCTAATTCGACTTTACAAACAAATGACCTCTTTAAGTCTCTTTGTAAATTAATAAGTTGCACTGTCTGAAGATAAGGTTCTTTGTAATGCCAGATATCAAGTTTAGATATTTCTGAATCCATGAGAGTAGTATCCTTTTCACGCTGGATTGGAGATATTCCGAAAAATAGGCGTTGTCCTGTTGAATCCATTTGAAGAGAGCGTGATTCAGAGATCACATATTTTTCCGGAAGCCATGGCATTTTGTTGTCTGCGACAATTTTGGCTTTTTCGTATCCATCACGGTATACCAGCACTGATACATTTTTTGCATCGACTTTTGCTGTATCAAGTTTTGCATAAAAAGCAAGTGTGCGATTATTATCGCTTACAGTAGGAAGTTTGACTGTTTGTTTTTTGTGTATGTTGTAAATAGCCGTCATACTCTTTTTGTAGGGATTATACATATATAATCCTGAACAGTCCTTGTAGAGTGAGTCCTTGGAATTAGGCACTTGGACAATAAAGAGAGTGTCGCCTCCCTTGGAAAAATCATAGTCTGTTACATACTTTATGGTATCTATGACGCCAGTGGAAAATCTGTAAATCATTAAATCACTGCCTTCTTCTTTTTCCTTTTTAGCTGGCTTTTTCCCTTTTGCAGTATCTGCAGGAGGTGTTGTCTGGAATGCAACAAAATCGCTAATGTATCTGGCTGTCTTCATACCTTTGAGATATGGATACTTTTTTAACTCCTTTGTTTGCAGATTGTAAATTCCCAATGAATCTTTAGGCATTTGATCTGCATTAAGTTTTTTACGTTTAGCAGCCTTTGTCTCAGCAAGTTTTGGCTTTATGGTCATGGCGGCATACTTGCCATTTTCGGTAATTTTATAAGAGTTGCCTCTATGAATAGTGTCCATCTGACCTGTTGTCACATTAAAAGAAACAAGTTCAGAATCTCCTTCTTGGGGGTTAATATAAAACATTGAATATCCGCCGTCTTTTGTAAGGCTGAATCCTCCAATAGATTTCCATCCGTCATAAACAGAATGGTCAAGCGGTTTTTTCTGCGCAAATGAGCAGATTGATATTGCCATAAAGGCAATCGTAAGGAATCTGGATTTCATTAATATTGTTTTAATTAAATTGTGTTAGTATTTATTTTAATTTTTAAGCCACTTGTCGAACCATTCGAAAAACATTCTGTTCCACAAAATGTTATTTTGAGGTTTGAGAATCCAGTGATTTTCGTCTGGGAAGAGTAGCATTTCGGCAGGTACACCCAGCATCTTTGCGGCATTAAAAGCTGCCATGCCCTGTTCTACAGGAACTCTGTAATCCAGTTCCCCATGAGTTATCATGATAGGAGTATTCCAATTTTTAACAAGTTTGTGAGGTGAAAGTGCATAATGTCGTTTGGCAACAGGATTGTCATCCCATGGAGCACCACCATTATCCCATGTAGGGAACCACATTTCTTCGGTCATCATATACATCTGTTCTTGATTGAAAACGCCTGCATGTGCAAGAAATGCTGAGAAGAGACCTTTGTGTATGCCGGCAAGATAGTAAATTGAATATCCGCCATAACTGGCTCCACAGGCGCCAACTTTGCCTACATATTTCTCGTTTTTCATCACTTTGACAGAGGAGAGATAGTCCTGCATATTCAATCCGGGATAATCTCCTGAAATTTGTTCACACCATTCTTGTCCAAAAGCAGTTGTGCCTCTTCTGTTAGGCAAAATAACTATATAGCCTTGGGCAGCCATTAGTTGAAAATTCCATCTGTACGACCAATTTTGGCTGATAGTTCCTTGTGGGCCACCGGTACAGAAGAGCAGTGCAGGGTAGACCTTTGATGAATCAAAATCTGGCGGATAGACAACCCACATATGCATATCTTTATTGTCTACCGTTTTTATCCATCTTTCCTCTATTTTTCCCATTTTCACCTGGTCAAGAATTGCCTTGTTTTCAAAGCTTATTTGATTGTAAGAACTATCAGCAATATTTATTGCTACTATTTCATTGGGCATTGACATACTTTTGTAAATAGTATAAAGTTTATCTCCCGAGACTTGAACCCGATCGAAATCAAATTGTCCTTTTGTGAGCAACTTTATTGAACTGTCAGCAAGTGTCACTTGATACACTCCAGTTAATGCTTTTACACAAGAGGTAAAGAAAAGTCCTGAACCATCCGGCATCCAGGTAATAGTTTCGACATTGTAGGGGTAATCGATTGTTAGCTCTCTTTTTGTTCTTGAATCAAGATCCATTACAAAAAGCCTTTTTTTGTCAGCTTCGTAGCCATTACGTCTCATGCTTATCCATGCAATCGATTTTCCATCAGGAGAATATAGAGGATCTGTATCATATCCCATCATTCCCTCGGTAAGATTCTCAGTTTTTTTCGATTCAATATTGTATAAATAAATATCCGTATTTGTCGAAAATGCATATTCCTTCCCCGCTAACTTCCGGCAGGAGTAGATAATGTTTTCTCCATCTGGACTCCAGCTTAGCTGAGTCATGTCACCAAATGGCAGAGTTGGGCATTCATATGGTTCTCCTTCCAATATGTCTACGGTATTTGAAAGTGATTTGCCATCAAAATCAGCAATAAAAGGATGGGGTATTGCTTCAACGAACTCGTCCCAGTGGCGATACATCAAATCCTTTATTATTCTTCCCGTTGCCTTGTCAAGGTCCGGATATTTGTCAACAGGTTTTTCAATTGACTTAACCCTACTTACATACAATATTTTATCTCCTTTAGTCCTAAAGGTAAATTCTGAGATTCCATTTTCGACATTACTGATCTGTTTTGGAGAAGAGCCATCACTATTCATTACATACAATTGTTCTTCGTATAGATAGGCAATCTTTTTGCCTCCATCTATCCAACGAGCATTATTTTCACTTTTGAGAGTTGATGTAATTTGTCTGTTGTCACTCCCGTCAATGTTCATTACAAAAAGCTCTCTATTGCTCTTGTTTTGCTCAATACTTGTATATGAGACTCCGTATAAGATTTTTGTTCCGTCAGGAGAAACCTGTGGATCAGACACTCTTCCGAGATTTTGCATAACCTCTGGTGTAAATTTGCCGTCAGTGACAGTGATTGTGCTCTTTGCTATTGGAATTTCATTTTTCTCTTTGGAAGACTCCTTACACGAGCCGGAAATTAAAGCTGTGGAAACTAACATGATAATGATTTTGTTTTTCATGAGGTTAAGAGGTTGATTATTCATTATTCTATTATATATTTTGATCTTTTTTTTACTATTTGGTTTAATATATAGTAAAATTAAATCAATTATACTCTTATTCCAAAAAAGAGGAAATATTACTTAAGGAATATATGTTCCCTGTGATTTTCCAACTCAAATAGGTTTCATCAGAGTCTGACCTCAACCCCGCACTTTATCCATCTGCCGGGTTGGGGCAGATTTCCTATGTAAAGATAATCTTTATTGAATAGATTTGCGGCAGTCATTGAGACGATAAATTTCCTAATATTCCATGAAAGTTTAAGATCTGTTAAAATAAAGCCTTTGTAAGGAGTTTCAGCATTCTCTTTGTCAAGGTAGGTCCCGGCACGTTTCTGGTAGCAAAGTATCCAACTTGCCGACAAATCTTTTAACAAATAGTGTTCAACAGTGAATACAGCTTTATGACGAAGGAAATCTGTGGCATAGAGTGAATGCAATCCTGAACTTTTCTTTGAAACATCTAACCATGCATAAAGAAAACTGGCACTTCTTAGATAATTGTTGTCAAAAGAAAATCTCAGCGAACATTCAAGACCTACTGAATTAACATTTGTAATATTACTTGCACGCCACTGATCGGATCCGCTTTCCCGTGTCCAGTCAATCATCCTTATACCCCTTCTGTAAAATGCTGATAAAGAGGATAAAACATTGTTGGTAAAATATTTAAACTCGGTTCTCCCTGTAATCATTTCTTCTGGGCGCAGATTCATATTACCTGTTTGTGTCGGGCTTTTGTAGTATAAATCTGTGAATGTAGGATTCCTGAATGAATTGTTTATCCATGCATTAACTTCAAAGTGAGGTGCTATAGAATAAGAGCTTGAAAATCCGTAACATAAGTGAGTTATGCCTATTGAATGATCAAGAGTCAATCCTGCAGTTAACAGCCATTTACCTAGTCTTTCTGTTTGTTTTACATATATTGTAGAAATATTGCGTTGTTTTGAGCGTGAGTACTGAATATCTATCTCAAATGGCACTTCTTTCCCACTTTTCAGGGAATCTCCTAAAACATTGCTGTATATGTGTTCAATTCTAAAGCCGGCTCCAAATATTGTTGTGCTTTCAGGACTCCATTTGTGTGCTGCTTCTGCAGTTAAGCCATAAATGTCATTTTGGTGATAGTTGTGTCCAGAATACCAAGGTTCTGCTTCGTAGCGAAACAATTCAAATCTGTCATAGTGTCTTCTTTGGTATATCGAACTCCTGATTTGCCATTTCTTACTTTCGAACATGTGTTGAATTGCAGAGAGAAATGTCCTCGTTTCTTCAAACTGTTGAGGGTAGGATACGGAATAGAAACTATTGGCACCATATTTTTTATGCTGGTAACCACCCATTAACATAAGTGACTGTCCAGATCCCAAGCAAAAAGTTACGTTTGAGAATAAATTTGAGATCACAAAATCGGTGTTTTCAGTATAACCGTCTGATTGGCTGTAACTTCCGCCTGTTTGTCCCGGCAAATAGCCGTTTGCGAATCTTATGTTCGCAGTACCATTAATAAACCCATAACTTCCACCTGTAATGCTTGCCTGTACTTCATTACTGTCACAGTTACCGTTAGTAATAATATTGATAGCACCCGGACCTTGCAGCACCTCAATTCTCTCAATCTGTGATAGCGATATGGGAATATCTAGAGAATAGTGACCAGTCTGAGGGTCTGTGAAGT